>JAFGTT010000003.1 GCA_016933955.1 Candidatus Zixiibacteriota bacterium | reverse complement strand
ATGGCAGAAACCTATAACTTGACCACGAGGACTCTCTTAGAAATCGCTTGCTAAATGGGGAGCATTACAGCTGCACGAATTGGACAAAAATTCTCTCATTATGATCATCAATTATGTTTTCGTCATTTCAATGTTAGACCCAAAAAAGGTAATAATAACCCAGCTTCAACTGATACCCGGTATTGTATTTATGATGATGTACATAAAGACTATGTTTATAAACCCGAATGGGTAGAATTCTTAATCAAGCAATTAGCGCAACCTAGTTTCCTTGATGGGCTTTACAATTCCAAAGATACAATTCTCGCCTTAAATGATTAGATACAGTCTTGCAGCCCTGGCGGCCCGCCTTTAGCAGGGCTTATTGTTTTTATTCCCCCCATTTTCTCCACCCCTTCACCCCAAATCCATACCCCGCCCCCATTATTATGGAAACCTTATTACCCGAAACTCAGGGCACCAAAAATCTTTTTACTGAGGAAATGAACCCATTTTTACAAAAGCTTTTTACTGACAAAACGAACCCATTTTCAGAAAATTTCGAAGGATGAAACGAACCCATTTTTTGTCTGAGACCGTAGGCTGTCGCGAATTTCGAGCATAAAAAAAGCGCGGAGAAACCGCGCTTTGAAATCTGTTTACCGTGATCGGCTACATCCGTTCCACACATCCGGCGATCAATTCCCGGAGTTTCGGTTCGGCCCGGTTGGCCGTGGCGATTATTTCCTCCAGCGAACACGACCCCAGAGCATCGGGCAGACCCATATCGGTGATGATCGAAAAGGCCAGCACTTTTGTTTTCTGATGACGCGCCGCGATTACTTCTGGAACGGTCGACATCCCGACCACATCGGCGCCGATTGTCCGCAGGAAACGGTATTCCGCGGCCGTCTCCAGATTGGGCCCGGCCACCGAAACATAAACACCCTTTCGAACCGGGAGTTTCTGATCCAGCGCCACCTGCTCGGCCAGCCCGATAAGGTCATGGTCATAGCAGTTGTACATATCCGGGAAACGCTCCCCGATCGACTCATCGTTCGGCCCGATCAGCGGATTATTGCCCTGAAGATTGATATGGTCGGTGATAATCATGATATCGCCCCGGTTGAACTGGGGATTCAGCCCGCCGCAGGCGTTGGAGACAATCAGGGTTTCGATTCCCAGTTCCTTGAGAACCCGGACCGGAAACGTCACCTGTTGCATGGTGTAACCTTCGTAGTAGTGAAACCGGCCCTGCATGGCCACCACCGGTTTGCCTTTCAGGTGTCCGAACAGCAGACGGCCGGCATGCGATTCGACCGTGGAGACGGGAAAATGGGCGATTGTACCGTAATCGACCCGGGCCGCGATTTCGATACCATCAGCCAGTGAACCCAGCCCGGTCCCGAGAATTATGCCTGTTTGGGGAACAAGATCGACTCTGGTGCGGATAAACTCCGCCGCCTCAGAAATCCTTGCCTTGAGATTGTCCATCCTTGACTGTTTCTCCTTCCTCTGGATTCTCTCCGGAATATTTGCCCAGACGGTCGATGGCGCTGTCGATATCCCGGTCACTCATATTAAAGTCCGGTCTTTTGTTCTCCGGGGCCGGTTTTTTCTCTTCCCTGGCCTCATCCCGGCTCTCCTCCTTCGGTTCCTCCGGGAGATCCTCTTTCGGTCCGAAACTGTCAACCACATTGTCGATATCCTCATCCTTCATATCGAGCGATGGTTTTTCCCGTTTCCGTTCCGGTTCGGGCTCCGGTTCCGTTTCCACATCCATCTCGCCTTCCGCCTGAACCTCCTCGGATTTCATTCCGGTTTCCTGGGGACAGATAGAATCGACCAGCTTGAGATGGGCCTCGATTTCCGAGCGCAGTTTACTGTAGAAGGTTTCCCGGGTATATTCCATTTCTTTGATTTTGGAATCCAGCCGGGCGATCTGCTGCTGTTTCTGCTCGACCATTTTATCAGCCCGAATCCGCGCCTCCTCGCCCATCAACTGGGCTTCCTTCCGGGCATTAGCCAGAATTTGGTTGGCGTTTTTCTGAGCCTCAAGAACCGCCGATTTGATCGTCTCTTCCAGATTGTGAAGTTGCTCGTATTTAACCTGGAGCATCCGATAATCATCTTTAATCCGGGCCAGCTCGGCGCGAGAATCCTCGAAAGCATCCGCGGCCGCATCGATAAAAGCCTTAACCTCGGCCTTATCGAATCCCCTCATAGACGAGGAAAACTGGTGGTTCTTCATTTCGTTGGGAGTCAAATCCATAACACACCTATCTTTATAATGACCTTGATTTCATCCTCTTACTATTTATTCGGCAATTATCGGCAATATTGTTGGTTTAATTTCATATTTATATGGCTATTTTCGTTAACTTACCCCGGCCGCCGCCCAAAAATGGCCGTCCCAATCCGGACCATTGTGGCCCCTTCCTCGATGGCGATCTCGAAATCATCCGACATCCCCATGGAAAGCACCCGGAAATTAGTCCCCGCCTGCCGCCGGCAATGTTCAAATAACTCCTTTGTTCTACGAAAGGCTCCGCGGATCTGTTTCATATCCTCGGTCAGCGGTCCGATTGTCATCAGTCCGATCAGATTCAGGTGGTCGAAAACCGACATTTTTGCGACCAGATCAGTGGTTTCTTCGGGGTCAATCCCTGTTTTTGAGGGCTCGCCGGAGATATTGACCTCCAGCAGACAGTCGATTTTTCGTCCCGCTTGAGCGGCCCGGCGGTCGATTTCAGCCGCCAGCCGCCATGAATCGACCGATTCGATCAGGTCAAACAAAGCCACTGCCTTCTTTACCTTGTTGGTTTGCAGGTGGCCGATCATATGCCAGCGGGCCAGGCGGCCGAGTTGCTCTATTTTCGGCTCCGCTTCCCGGATTTGAGCTTCACCGAGACAGGTAACGCCGTATTCGACAGCCGCCCGGATGGCTTCGGCCGGATGAGTCTTGGAAACGGCAACCAGAGTTATTTCGTCCTGATCCCGCCCGGCTTTCCCGGCGGCATCAGCAATCCGCCCCCTGACGGATTTCAGATTTTCCTCGATGGACTCATACATTATTTTCAGCCGACCTCGGTTTATTATAAGCCGGGGAATCCTGTAAATTCAACTAAAATATAATCCCCGCCTCTCTGACAGGGACGCGGCCATTATTTTTCTTTCAAAATCTTGACTTTTAACCTGTTGACAATTAATTAGACCGGAGAATGATATGTTGTGGATCATACAAAAAATACAATCGCAATAATTAAGAGATTTCCGGGAATACAAAAACCCGGATAAATGAGAACAATTCGGGCCGCCTGATGTTTAAATTACAGTTATTGAAACTAAAAGGAAGATAAGAATCAAATCGGAAATAAGCCAGGCAATTGAAATATGAACAATATTTTTTAATCAGGTATATTAAGGAGAAAAAATGGCTGTTAATCCCGAAGTCCTGGAAGGTTTGACCAGCGGTATCCAATCGGAAGTGGCCACCTATGTATTTTATGTGGAGTCGGCCAAAAAGGTTAAGGATAAGGAACTGGTTGAACTTTTGAAACAACTGGCCCTTGAGGAGAAAAGACATTTTCACGTTCTGGAATCACAATATGATTCGCTGGTCAGATCGGAACGATGGGTCAGTACGGCCGATGTATTAAAGCAAGAGGGATTGCCGGAGATAGGCGAGGAAATGACCTCGAGGCATCAGGGTTTGATCGATGAAGTAAAAAAGGCTTCCGGCCGCCTTGAGATTCTGAAGATCGCTCTCCGGCTGGAAATTGAGGCCCGGCAATTATTCGAGAAACTGGCGGCCAAAGCCAAAGACGCTGAAGCCAAAAGGACTTATCAGCACCTGTCCAAATTCGAAGAGGGCCATGAAAAGCTGATCAGCGGATGGATTGCCAGGCTGGAAAAGTGATATCCCTTTTATAAAGAAAGCCCCGGTCCCGCACGACGGGGCCTTTTTTTATTTGCAGTCAAAGCACGGATTCGATTTATTTGTCCTATGAAAAAAGAATATCTATCCTGGGTCGAACTCGACTCGGGGGCTTTTAAGAATAATATCGGGACGATTCGGAAACTTGCCGAAGATCGGATGGTCGCGGTCGCGGTCAAGGCCAATGCCTACGGACATGGTCTGGCCGAAATTACCAGTCTTCTGATAAAGGAAGATATTCGGTATATCGCGGTTCATTCTCTTGAGGAAGCAATGGCGGCACGGCAGTATGGCTGGGATAGAGAGATCCTTGTGGTCGGTTATATCCCGCTGGTCGATCTGGGCGCTGTGATCGATTTGAATCTGGAACCGACCGTTTACAACCGCGAGACAGTATCCCGCCTGGGACGCTTATCCCAAAAATATGGTGTCAAAATAAACCTTCACCTGAAACTGGAAACCGGTACCAACCGCCAGGGGGTGGAGCCGGAACGCTTGCCCCGTATAACCGATATCATTAAAAAATATTCCGGTCTTCACCTGAAAGGTGTCTCGACGCATTTTGCCAATATCGAGGATACCACCAATCATGCCTATGCCCGTTATCAGCTTGACCGTTTCAATAAAACCGTGGGTCAGTTAAGAAAAATGGGTTTCAAGCCGGAACTTCGACATACCGCTTGCTCCGCCGCCATGTTGCTTTTCGATGACACCAGATTTGAGCTGGTACGTCCCGGTATCGCTGTTTATGGCCTCTGGCCCTCGAAGGAGACATATCTGTCATACCGTTTGATGGGCGGCTCGAACAATATTCTCAAACCGGTCATGAAATGGAAAACCAGGGTAATTCAGATTAAAGATGTTCTTCCCGATGCTTTTGTCGGGTATGGATGCACCTATCGAACAACCTCAAAAACCCGTCTGGCCGTTCTTCCAGTGGGATATTACGACGGTTATGACCGGCAACTCTCAAATACGGCCCATGTTCTGATTAAAGGACGACGGGCACCGATCCGCGGCAGGGTTTGTATGAATCTGATGATGGTCGATATTACCGATATAAAGGGGGTCAGGCTGGAAGACGAGGTCGTGTTAATGGGAAATGACGGGACGGAAAACGTCTCAGCCGATCAGATTGCGGCCTGGGCCAGTACCGTAAATTATGAAATTGTCAGCCGGATCAACGGATCAATTGTTCGAAAAATTATTTAGTTGATATTTTTATTTCGATCTGCTTTCTTGTTGTTAATACAATATATTGTGTTAATGGCGCGGTTTTTTTCCATATATATATTTTGATCTTAAAGCCTTAAGTTGACTCAAGTGATATTTTTCACTTGACATATAATGAGGGCGGGACTAATTTAGGTCTTGTGAATAGATTCACATACTCGTAGTTTTATTTTGGAAATGGGGTTTATCAGTGCTTTCTGATAATGGAAGAAAAAAAATATCGGAATCGACCATCCGGCGGTTGTCTCTTTATTTTCGGGTTCTATCCATTTTGGAAAAGGAAAACTACGAAACAGTATCATCCAAGGAGCTGGCCAAACGGGAGAAATTGACCCCGGCCCAGGTTCGCAAAGACCTGTCGTTTTTCGGTTCATTCGGAACGCGGGGACTGGGCTACCCGGTATCGGCGTTAAAAAAGGAAATCGCCGATATTCTGGGTTTGAGCAAGGGGTGGAATGTAGCCCTGATCGGGGTGGGAAATATCGGTTCGGCCCTGGTCGGTTACAAGGAATTTCAACGGCAGAGTTTCAATATAAAGGTAATTTTTGACAATGATCAGCGTAAAATTGGATCAAACCATAAGGGGATAATTGTCTCCGATATAAAAAACCTGGAGAAGGATTTAAGGAGTAACAATGTCGAGATCGTAGTGGTTGCGGTTCCGGCCACAGTGGCCCAATATATTGTCGACGATGTGGTTAGAGCCGGAATCAAAGCCATTCTGAATTTCGCCCCGGTAAATTTGAAAGTCCCCAGCGATGTTTTTCTGCGCAATGAGAATATGTCGATGGAGCTGGAGTACCTATCGTTTTGCCTGGTTAACAAAACCCGAGACCCTGAAAAGAAGTAACCCTATCGTCATAAAAACCGCTTCAGCAAGTGAAGCGGACTACCTCTCTGAAGTGTCACTACAATCGGGCGCCTGCAGGCGCCCGTCGCATTTAACATCCCTCGCCGCCTGATCGCTTGACACGAGAGGCAACAAAGTATAATCTGGATGGTATAACAATAAAATATAACTTGCGGAGTCTGATTTTGAAAATCCTAAAAGCCCTATTGATAATTCTGGTGGTGACGGCCTTCATGGTCAATGCCGAAACGAGTGACAGCCTCAGTTATTACCTTAAAAAGGCCGGGACCTCTTTTGCCCGGAATGAATTCCCCGAAGCCCTGAAATTTTACCATCAGGCCCTGAGATTTGACTCGCTGAATGTCAATGCCCTGAAAAACCTCGGGGTGTTGTATTCCATGAAACAGGATCATATGAAATCGCTGCAATGTTTGATGCTGGCCAACCGCCAGGACTCCGGCGATGCGGAAATATATAACAGCATGGGGATCACCTATGCCAATTTGGGAGATTCGGCCCGGGCTCTGACGGCCTATGAGAAGGCCGTGGCCATCAAACCCGATAAGAAAGAATACCTGCATAACCTGGCTTCATTTCTAATTTCCCGGGGTAAGATGAATGATGCTCAGCCCCACCTGGAAAAGGCACTGGCCGCGGATACCGCCGACGCCGAATTGTATTACCTTATGGGTAATATCTATATTTCCCGCAAAGATTATAGTGCGGCCGAAACTGCTTATAGCAAAGCGGTTGATTTAAACCCCATGAATCTCCAGTATCTTTACTACCAGGCAACGGCAAAGGACAATTTGAAGAAGTACGATGAATCAGCTGATCTTTATAACCGTATTATTCGAGTTCAGCCGCAAAATTTCAATGCCCATAAACGTCTCGGGGTGGTCTATGTGATTCAGGAGAAGTATCCCGAAGCGATCGAGCAGTTCGAAAAACTGGTTGAGATTGATCCGAAAAACGACGAGGCCCGAATTTATCTGGGGGCGACTTATATGTATAACAACAATCCCGACAAGGCTGAGGAAGTCTATAATTATCTGATGGAGCGCAATCCCGAGGCGGCCGACCGGATGATAGGATTAATCCAGCAAAAACAATAGTCGATTTTTCCGGGGGGGAAATATTGCCGATAATAAACCGGCCATTCGAGTTATCCAGTGACCTGATTCTCCTGCTTTCTCTGCTGTTTAATATCTCCGAGATTTCCGCATCCGATCGGAAAAGGCCTTCGCCCGGAGGCATTATCCTGGGTCGGATATTCGATGTTGATACTCAAGCACCTCTGGCGGGAGCAAGTATCGCCATTATCGGGACCAATGATGGCATGATGGCCGATTCGGCAGGACAATATATTCTGAACAATATTCCATCGGGCAATCACAGTCTTAGATTCAGCTATATCGGTTATGCCTCGGTAATCAGGGGGGACATTGAGGTTCGATCAGGCCGAACCACCAGGATTAACTCAGCATTGAATATGATCAGTATCCGGGGTAGAAGTATCAAAGTCAATTCCGGTTATTTTCCTCTTAACGAGCGCCAGCCGGTGAGTGCGGCTTCATTTACCG
Source organism: Candidatus Zixiibacteriota bacterium (assembly GCA_016933955.1). Taxonomy (NCBI): domain Bacteria; kingdom Pseudomonadati; phylum Candidatus Zixiibacteriota; species Candidatus Zixiibacteriota bacterium. The sequence continues at coordinate 14,470 of JAFGTT010000003.1, read as the reverse complement.
CAGTAAGCAGGCGGCTTATGTCAGGCTGACCTATTTGAATGTGACCGGAGGTATATATTACCAGTACCTGCCGTTGGTAATGATTATGCAGGGTGATATAAATAAGGTCCTGAAAGACCCCGGAGCGGTTCATTTTATTCTGGGCATGAGCCGTCTGCCGGCCGGGGATCTGAAACTCACAGTTGAATATTATTATAAAGAGTATTTTGACTTCCCGGTCGATACTCTTCAAAAGCAATCCTTTTTTATAGACGAGTTGATCGAGAATTGTGGTTTTCTGTATGGGCACAGTAATCTGACAGATAAAGGCCGGGCTTATTCTTGCGGGCTGGAAATAACTTTACACAAAAAATGTCAGGCCGTTTGTACGCTTTGACCGGTTTTTCCCCCTCCGGGGCCGAGTATAAAGGTTATGATAATCGGCGGTACAACCGGTTAACGGAAAATTGGGTGGTCTTCAGGGTCGAGAGTGAGTACCGTCTTAGCTGCAACTGGGATTTCTCATGGCGCTGGGATTATGCCACTGGTTGCCCCTATACCCCCTTGGATACAGTGGCAAGCAGAATGCACAACCATGCCCTTTTTGATATCCATAGAATCAATGATGCTCGCCTGCCGGATTATCATTCTCTTTCGATTCGGGCCGAGCGTCATTTTCGATTCAGGGGCAGTTCCTTGCCTCTTTATCTGAGTATTATGAATCTGTATAATCGGAAAAACGTCGCCGGTTATATCTGGAAAAATGAAAGCAACACCGTTGATGAAATCAATCAACTTCCCTTTCTGCCGGTGGTCGGAATGGGATACGAATTTTAGACATAAGAACGGCCGGGTATCCGACCCGGCCGTAAATTAAAGGTATCTCCGAAATAATGGAGACTATTTCATCAACATCATCTTTCGCGTTTCGACATAATCGCCCGCCTGCATAAAGCACAGGTATATTCCCGATGACACCCGGGCGCCGTTATCGGCCATTCCGTTCCAGACAACCTGGTATGATCCGGCCGATTTGACTTCATCAACAACCGTTGCGACTTTCTGACCGAGTATATTGACAATGTCGATTCGTACATGAGCTGAGGCCGGAATATCATAGGCAATAGTCGTGGTCGGGTTAAACGGATTGGGATGATTCTGATTCAGGCGAAATTCGGTGGGCAATCCGGCAATCATATCCTTTTCGATAATCGGATCAAGCGGCACAAATCCGCATGTCCCGCGGACATTACTCGGAGTCAGGTACACAAAATGATCATTTTCCAGATAATCTTCGATCAATACATTTTCAAAGACGGTATTGGCTGTCTGAGTGTAACTGCCTCCTCCTCCTCCGTATTCCTGTTCGTCTTCATAGCCGCCATTATCCTCGGCTGTAATCTTGCCGGCCGTACAGGGGGCTCTGAAGGTCAGAGTGGCGATTTTAACGAAATCGTTTCCGCTGGCTTCGCAATATGCAGAATCCGCTCCGTAATAGATACGACGAGTATTGGAATCAATTGTCTCCGCCCGTGCACCAAGGTATGGAACCGCATTGGTGATGGTAAAGCTATTGTTGACGCTGATATCAACCGAGAAATGGCCGATATCGAAATTGGCCCTGAGGTAGATATCCTGACTGACATATCTGCTGCTGCTGGAAGCGAAGTTGGAATGGAATTCACCCATATGGACCTCGATTCCTTCGGCAATTGCCGTCAGCTGTCCATTGGACACCGAGGCCAGTGCATAGCCGGTAGTGTCCTCGATCCGGGTGTACCAATCATGGCCGGTGGCGACAAACGGCAGATAAATATAGCGGTTATTGTAGTTGGGCGTGAAATTGGCCTCGTTGAAATAGAAATCCATGGCCACCGCATCGGTTGCATCGGTTCGAGGCGGCCAGAAATTCTTGCCCGTTAGCTGGCTGTTATACTCCTGGTATACGTGAAGATAGGTAGCACCATTGGCATATGTTTCACTGTGGAAATCGAGAGAATCATTGAGTTCATCCACCGGGGGCACGAAGGTCAGGTAGGCCGGCAGTTCGAAAACAGCAGAGATTTCGCCGATGTCGGGATCGCCGGTATAATTCCCGACCGGGAAGTTGTGTTTCATTTTCATGTTGAAAGTAATCGGCTGAATCCCGCCGCTTTTATCGATAAATTCCTGATCGCCGCAGGAGTACATTTCCCCGGTGAATTCCGCCACCTGGACGAAACCGTTATAAGATGTCGGCGGATTGATACTGGTTTGAAGTGCTTCGCATTCCCCGCCGGTCAGACGCCATTCGGTCCAGGCGGTGTCCTCGCATTCCGCATGAACGAAATTGACCGGAATGTCGATATCATCATCATCCCCGAGAACGCGGAATTCGATCCAGTAAAGTACCGTCCCCTCCTCCAGCTCGCCGATCCAGTCAAGCGGCCAGGCCGGGGAGTCATGGGTCAGGTACACCTCCAGATTATCCGAGGCATTCAATCCCCAGTGGGAATGGGTCATGGTATACTCGAAAATCTCGGGATTGGGAATAACATCAATATACTCCAGTCGGGTTTCGTCGTAATCGATAACATGGAAGGTGGAGAAGAGGCGAAAATCGGTTTCTGCCAAAATCGGCACCTGGACGACATCTCCCAGAATCGCTTCGGTATTTTGAACGGAGTATGATTGGATGTATGGCTGAACGAACAGGAAAGCATCGTACATCGGGTCCGGATAATAAATATCATTGTAAATAATACTGTTATCCACGTACGATACAACGGCGTAATTGGGGCCGTTGGGATGGTAGGTCAGGGCATGATATACCGCATATCCCGGAAATTCCTCCTGACATTTCGGTTCCAGCTGAATCTCAGCCAACTTGCCGGTTGTCCAGTAACTGTAAGGCGGATTGATGCCCTGTCCGCTGAAAATCAACTGGATATAACCATCACCGGTGGTATCGAAATCCAGAGTGCCGGGCCAGTTATCGGTCTTAACGGCATCATAGAAAGTCCAGACTTCTTCGTCATAGGTCAGGGTTAGAATTATACTGGTTACCTGAGCTCCGGCCTGGGGCGGCCAGCCGCTTTCAAATTGTATCATAACACGGTTATGGGTAATCTCTTCATCGGGATCATCGGTTGAACCCGGAAGATAGGCACCATTTCCCGCCACCATGAACCCGACATGCCCGTTGATGATATCCATGGTTTCGCCGAAGGCCAGAGTCCCTGCCAGACAGAAGGCCGTCAGAGCAAGTAAAATTGCAGGCAGTTTTGATCTGTTGGACATGATATTTCTCCTGGTTGAATTGTTACTCTTATAGTCAAGGCGGATTTTAGACATAGCTCACCCTCAGGCGGAGGAGAACGTATCCGTGAATGACCGACAGAGGTCGGATACATTAAAAACTCCTCAAATCAGAACTAAATTAAGATTGGGAAAGGCGGCTCTCTGATGTCAAATCAATGATTTCCCTATCAGTATAAAGATATGATTACTTCACTGATCTGTCAATAAAAAAGGAAAATAGAAGGAAATTAATTGTTTTATGAATTTCTGAGACGGGATGTGAAACCTGTCATCCGTTCGATATAAATAGCAGCTAGGCCTGATATAAAGGGAATTAATGGAAAATGAAATCGGCCATCGGCAAAAAAGACAAAATGAACAGCGGTCCAGTAACCGATGGTCAAAAGAATCAGTAATTTTCCAGCCGCCCGTGGCCGCCGAAGTAAAATCAACCCTCCGAAAAAAGCAAACATCAATATCATGATATAGTAAGTCTCGGTCAGCAGGCCCACGATAACATAACGGTCAAACCGATCGTTATCAGCCGCCTCGACCAGTTCATAGCCAAGTCCCTCCATATCGACGGCATAAAAATATAATATTTTCAAAAATCCCCGTTTGACAAATCCGATCGGATCGCTTTCAATATATTGAATACCGCGAGACCAGCCCACCGAATCGATATAAACCTCTCTGGTCGGATCGCCAATTGAGAATTCTTCAGTTACCGGTTGATTCCAACCCATCCCCGATCCGGGTTGATTTCCTATTAGAAGATTGATTCCCCGGTTGGTGGAAATGGTAAATTTGCCTTTCTGCCGGTAATTACGGATCATCCAGGGGCTAACAACCAGAGTTAATCCAATCAGGGCCACCAGGGTATATGTTATGGTTTTTCTCCAGGTTCTGGTTACAGCGAGCCAGAAAACCACCGGCACAATGAGATAGAGCAGGGTAATAGCCCTGGTGAGAGTGGCCAGCCCCAGAAATACACCGCCGGCCAGAATATACCAGTTCTGATTGCGCCGTCTACGGCAAGCCAATATAAAAATATAGACAGCCGTCAGAAATAGAGCCGTGAAAAGCGGTTCGGAGGCCAGTAAATTGACAAAAAGCAATTGACTTGGGAAAAAGGCAAGGATGACCATCGTCCAGCGGGCCGACCCTTCGTTCAGGATTCGGCGTATTATCAGATAGCTTATCAGCATTATGGCCAGACTCAGGGCTATATTGGCTACCGCTCCGATTTGCGGGTGAGTTCCGAATATCGCATATAACCGGGACAGGAAAAACGGATAACCAGGAGGCCGGTAGGCAGTCGGAAATTGACCGACATAATAACCTCCCACTTCGACCCAGTGCCGCGCCAGTTCATCATAAACCTGGTAATCGATCCAAAGCCTAAAAGGCATAAAAATCACGACAGCGACTCTGAGACAAAGCGCGATCAGGATAAATATTCTCAGGAAATTCAGCCGATCAAGATTGACAATGGAATTATTCACATGTCCCAATAATCGGTTAATGTCTTTGGTAAAGATAAAATACAAACCGACAATACCCAGAGTTATCAAACAGAGGCGGAGCTGCAAAAGGGTATGGGGAACGACCTGGCCATCGCCACTGAGGAACATAAAACGACCGGCAAGAATATTAAATTTGAATACTGCCATAAGGGCGACAGCAATCAAGGCCAGGCCAATTACTTTTTTAATATATTTCATTGATATCCATTTATTTTGAATGCCTTAACTAAGATAGGTTGCCCTGATAATTATTGCAATACCTGAGAGATTTAATTAAGTTGGAAACTTAAACATAAGCCAAACGTCATATAAATACCGGAGAAACCATTAAATGGAAAAATCGGTTTTTTCATTTCTGGCACTACTAATTGCCTGGCTGGTGATTTGCCCCTCAAGTTTGGCTGTCGAACTCGGCAACGTGGCGATTATTGTCGATAAGTCGATCGATGAAGATTTTTCGGAAATGTCAGTCCAGCTTGAAGGGGAACCGCAGAGTCTTAAATTCGGCCGATCCAATAAGGTGATCCTGTGGAATATCAATCCCGGAGGCTACAATCTTCAATTAGCATATCCCGATTCCCGACCGAGTACAGCCGCCCGGATTTATGTATACCCGGGATTGACCACAAGGATATTAATTAAACAAGTAGATCAAGGTTACTATTTATCCAATGAGGGCTTTGCCGACCGGTCCGGGCAGTTGATAACCCTGACCAGAAAAGAAATCAAGGGCTTTTCCGGTGAGTTTCCGGATGGTATCGGCAGACTCGGTTCGGGGAGAATAGAGAATACGAGTTACGCATATGACGGGCTGTTGATGACGGGTCTTTCGAGAGGGCGATTGTATGTGCCATCGGCCCGCAATTACCCGGATATGGTGCTGGTCAATTTGGGGGACCCATTTGCGGGCGAACCGGGAGCGGATATCAACCTGATTTCGAGATTCAACGGTCCGGAAAAGCAGGGAGGGGAAAGTATTTATGCCACGCGCGACGGCCGTTTCAACAAAATAACGGTGGGGCGGGAACTTCCACGGCAGATCGGTTCGCTGTTTGGATCGATCAGTTTCGAAAATCTCGATGATGCCTCGCCGCGGTCAAATGTCACCCATGTACTGCCGCACAATGACGCCGAAAATGTGGAATTTATGGGCGGGGGCGGTTTCAGAATACTGACCAGGTTCAAAGCCGATGCGAGGATGTATTATAAATCGCTCAAACGTAATTATTATGATCATGATTATTATTTCGATATCGACCATGCTCCGCGTGATAAGGCCTATACGTATAAAAGCGACTTCTCTCTATATGGCTGGGTGAGAGGAAATCTCTTTGCCCGCGCGGGTTTCGGTATCGGCGGGGATGATTATCAACTGGGAGACGGAGGTTACCTGGATGACCTGAAAAGTTATTTACGTCCCGACGGGAATCCTTTGACGGATATTAATGGTCTTTTTTGGCAATGGGATGATTATATGGCGATGACGGAAAATACCGATGAGAGCCATGTTAACGATCAATATAAGAGGTACAAAACAGGCAGCTACAACTTTCGATTCGGGCTTTCATGCTATTTTAGAGAAAATCTGGTGTTATCGCTGAATTCGAATTATGAAAAGGAGACATTTCGAAAATTCGCGCATTTTGCGCCAACCGTACCTGAGTGGGAATTATTCGAGGCGATTGGTTTTGAAAGCGATGCCGAGACGGAAATAGATGGTAATGGATTCGATGATGTCCCCCGGCCGAGAAGGTTCGAGGCCGGATTAACGGGTAAATGGCTGGGCGATAATTTTGCAGTAATGGGTTCACTCGATTTTTTGAGTTTTTCATCGAGGGCACTGTCTTTTATCGATCCCGCCAACCCGACCGATCCGGTGGATAGTACGAATACTGATCTTACGGAATCGGATATGAAAGAGGCGGGTAGCAAAAATCGTCTGGGATACCGACTGGGGGTCAATTATTCGCTTTTAAATACATCAGGTTTTTCCGGTGTTTCGTTTTTCGGCAATTTTTCGACGCGGTATATTATCCCTGATTATACCCAGCTTTATTTCGACCCTGAGTTTTTTGAATTCGCCTATACGACTATGGGCTTTTTTTATCCATATGGAAATCCGGATCTCGATCCGATCAAGAATCGGCAGTACGAAGTCGGTCTGGATTATTCATTCAATAATAATGCGGTCTCAATATCTTACCGAAAAAAAATAATTTCGGATTATGTCGAACCGGTCATTATACCGGCAAATATCAGGGCATATGAAATATACGCCAACAGCGATAAAGAAATACAGACCGATGCCCTGATTGCCACTTTTGTTCACAGGGGTGAGGGGGCATTGAACGGTACTATGACCGCCCAGCTGGTCCGTGGTGACCAACCGGTGCTTGCCAGCGCCATATATCCATACCCGGCTATGCAGGCGGTTCCGAATTATATGAAATATACATCTTACAAGTTGTCGGGAAATATCGTTTTCGATCCGGGAAAACTGAGTTTTGTCAATGGGTCGACGGCTACCCGGGACCGGGGTGTCGTCAATAAGATTCTTGACCGTCTGACAATTGACGGATCATTCTGCTTACAAAGGGGACTGCGATATACGGTGGCAAGCTCGAGCATTTTTTTAATCTACAAGGATTATGATTTAATCGGGTTATACGGCGAAAAAAATATCAAGGATTTCTTCGAGGTCACCCTCGGATTGTCGGCAAGGTTACTCGAATTTGCCGGATCAACGATTTCATTCAGGATTGAAGTGCTGAATGTTTTTGACCGGGATAATTATACCTATGTATATTCATCGACCGGTGAGCCGAATAATACTGGCTGGCTGTCGACCCCAGCGGGTCAGCAGTTTATAGAGGATACGGATACGGTTTTCGATAATTCAGGATTAACGGGTGAAGAAAAATATCGTCTGGCGGAGAATGATCCCAATAATTTCGGACGGCCGAGAATATTCAGGATCATGGCCAAGTTGGAGTTTTAAAGAAAACAGTAAGAATAGTATTTTTATGACGGGAGTGTTATGAAGAAAACGATTAGACTGGTAATTCTATCAGGGCTGGTATTGGTGATGGTATTGTCAATGCCGGTTTCGGCCAGAACCTTTATGCAAGGCGGGGTCAATCTTCTGCTTGGTTTCCCTCAGGGAGATTTTAAGGATGAGGTTGATAAAACCGGAGTCGGTATTGCCGGGGAATTTCTTTATTCTCCGAGTAACTCCCCGGTCGGCATCGGAGTTTCGCTGGGTTATATGATTTATGGTCATGAAACCCGCCGCGAACCATTCAGTTCCACCATACCGGATGTCGAGGTGGAGGTGGAAACCAGCAATAATATTTTGCTGGGTCATCTGCTTCTTCGGGCCCAGATGCGGCATGGTCCGATTCGCCCCTATATCGAGGGACTGCTCGGATTCAATTACCTGTTCACCAAAACGACAATTAATGATATCGGGGGTGGTGGTGAGGATGTGGCCAGTTCGACCAACCTCGATGATTTTGTTTTCAGCTATGGTGCCGGAGGCGGATTGTTGATTAAACTATATGGTACTCCTCCCGGAGCTCCCAAAGAGTTGGGATTGTATCTGGATTTGCGGGGCAGGTACCTGATCGGCGGTAAAGCCGAGTATCTTAAGGAGGGATCAATCGGTCGTGAGGACGGTGAAGTGGTTTACGATATTACGGAATCTAAAACCGACCTCTTAACCGCCCGGATCGGTCTTACCTTTGAGTTTTAAGGAGTGCTGAAAGGCAAATCAAATTACCGCCGAGGTGACCGACCCCCGGCGGTTTTTTTAAAAGGCTATAACCAAACCGTTGATTTATTTCAACAGGATCATTTTCCTGGCATCAACAAAATCCCCGGCCCGAATGCTGTAAAGATACATCCCGGAAACAACCTCGTTGTCATTCTGATCGGTTCCATTCCAGACCACCGTATGGCGTCCCGCCGGTTGGTAAGCATCGACCAGAACCGTTATCAGCTGACCGAGGGTGTTGTAGATGGATATATTTACTTTCGATCGTTCCGGCAGGGAGTAGCGGATAATGGTCGAGGCATTGAACGGATTGGGATAGTTCTGAGCCAGTTCATATTCCGAGGGAAGTGTTTCTGTTTCCTCATCGGGAGCATCCACAGGATCCGGGATATATCGGGTGAAACCATCCCCGTCAGTCGCAAACCAGATATTACCCGATGAGTCGGTAACGGCATCGACCACCGAAACATTGTCTTCTATACCGTAACGAATGTTAAAAACCTCCCATTCCGAAATACCATCGAATTTACTTACGCTGATGGCCTGGCTACCGGAGACGCCATGTCCGAACCAGATATTTCCGGCACTGTCGACCGTTATGGCCAGGACTGCCCCCGGCGCTATATCGCTGCCATCAGAATTATAACTGGTCCAAGAACCGGTACCGTCGAAAACCGTCACGCCGGAATCGGTCCCGAACCAGAATCGACCGGCCCGATCCTGGGCCAACGCATAAACCACATTACCCGGCAGACCGCTGGTTGAATCGGTGTAATTTGTCCAGTCGAGGTTACGATCAAACCGGCTGACGCCGCCATAGGTGCCGATCCAGAGATAATTATCCCGGTCGAGAAGAAGACTCAAGATTCGGTTATCAACCAGACCGCTGTCGGTAGTGTAGTATGTCCAGGTGGTGTCACGGTCAAAACGAACCATCCCGGCCCCGAAGGTCCCCAGCCAGATATAACCATCATTGTCGCAGACAACACGCCTGATATTGACATGCAGAAGACTGTCCTCGGCATTATATTCATCCCAGGTGCCGTCATGGCTCCGAGTTGACAGGCCAAGGATAGTGGCGATCCAGATGTTGCCATCGGTATCGCCGGCGAGGTCGGTAATATTGTTACTGATCGGTCCCGGCGGAAAAGACGAAATGTACAGAACCCAGGACGAATCACCATCGAATGATTCAATCCCATTACCATTGGTACCGAGCCAGATCAGCTCATCGGAATCAATTGAAATGGCCGAAAGATTATTATCGACCAATTGGTGATCCCAGCTGTTGTAATTTGTCCATCCGGCCACGGCCGGGGCAAATGGAACAAAGATCATTATAACAATCAGAAAAATTATTAGCACACGGGCTGTTTTCATTATTTCCTCCAGTATCTTAAGACCCCGACAATATACGATAATTTGCCTTGAGGTCAATCCAAGCAGTTCTTAATTAGACGGTCGGCTTTCGAAAATAACGGTATGAAAAAGTATGCAGGGATTGAAAAATAATATTCACACTTGCTTTTTCCCCGACTTTTATTATTCTTAAGTTGTTGATGCACAACTATGTATTTTTAATATAACGACATCAGTGTCGGCATGATTATCGCTTTTTAATGATAATCATATACTGACAGGAAAAAGGCTTTTATGAAAAAGATATTATTGTCCGCCCTGATTATTACCCTTGGAGTATCAACTCTGGTTGTTCCAGTCCTGGCCGGGGAAATAGCCCCCGAATTGGCAACCAAAGTTGCCAAGGCCGGATCGACCGATAAAATCGAGATTATCATATCACTGGATTCGCCTCTGGCCAATACCGCACTTAAAACTACCCTGGCCGATTCTTATCGAAAACTGGCCGATCGTCATCGGGTTGGAATGGAGCAGTTGGAATCCAGAGCTACGATCTCCCAGGCCGGAATTCTTGATGTCCTAAGAGAGATGGAAAAAAACAATCTGGCTGCGGATATAAAAAGTCACTGGATAATCAATGCTGTTTCAGCCAGAATCGCTATTTCAGAATTGGATAAACTGGCCGAACGCGATGATGTCGATTATATTTTTCAACTGCCGTTGATAACGGCTGTCGATCCCACCGGCGAATCCGAGGATATCGAAAAAGATGTTGCTCAGAGTACATATATTGATCCCAACATAATAGCCGTTGGCGCCGATTCTGCCTGGGCAATGGGTTATGATGGTTCCGGACGGATAGTATGTTCTTTTGATACCGGGGTTAAGGGTATTCATCCGGCCTTAAATAAAAGCTGGAAGGGGCTGGATGGCAACTGGTCAGCCGCCTGGTTTAATCCGATCGACACCTCGTCGGTTTTTCCCGAAGATTTCAGCAGTAAGCATCATGGAAGCCATGTCATGGGAACGATGGTTGGTTATGATAATAGTGATTCCGAAAATGTAAGGATTTGCGGAGTGGCGCCGGGAGCCAGATGGATTACCGCCGCGGTTATAAATATCTACGGGGCATCGATTATTGACGCTTTTGAATGGGCCGCTGATCCCGATGGCGATCCCAATACCATCAATGATATTCCCGATGTAATCAATCATAGCTGGGGAATCGAGGGTATTGGTTGTAATGAATATTTCTGGCAGATGATCGACAATACCGAGGCCCTGGGGATAGTCAATATTTTTTCGGCCGGTAACGAGGGGGAAGATGGGCCGATGAGTCTGCGTAACCCGGCTGACCGAGCTTTTGATTCTCTTGACTGCTTTGCTGTCGGGGCGATTGATCACAGAGGCGATACCATAACGTATTTTTCCTCGCGCGGGCCATCGGACTGCGATACCAGCATGATAAAACCGAATGTTGTGGCTCCCGGCTATCAGATCTTTTCATCCACCGGATCGAGTTATTATACCCCCATGAATGGAACGTCAATGGCGGCTCCGCATGTGTCCGGGGCGGTCGCTATTTTGCGGCAGTATGCACCCGATGCCACGGTCGATGAAATCAAAGAAGCGCTTCTGGCCGGATGCCGCCGGTTGCCCGAGGGGATTTCATTGCCCAACAATGACTATGGTTGGGGTTTGATCCATATTCCGCGTTCGCTTGAGGCGTTGACGCCTCCGCCGGAACCGGATTTACGCGTCTATTCCTATAACTATCAGCCGGTGGAACCGGGCGAAACGGCTTCCGGTTATGTCGTTGTCAAGAATTTCGGGGACCCGGTCAATATGGTCTATGGTCGTGCTACGGGTACCAACGGCGGAATAGAGGTTTTAACCGATTCTCTCTATTTCGGGCCGATTAGTTCCGGTGATACCATCGCCAGCAGTTTTCCTTTTGAGGTGGCTGTCAGCGATACGGTAACATCGGGTCGCCTGTTCACTGCCTTTCTGGATCTTTTCGGTTCCGGAGGCTATCACTGCTCATGCCGTTTATATCTCCGTGTCGGCGAAAGCCCCGCGGCCGGATTTTATACCAATAAAAACAATATCCTTCATTTTACCATTTCCAATTTCGGGGAATACGGTTTTGCCGGGGGATCTTTTTATCCTCTCGGTTACAGTGGGTTCCGGTACCAGGATACGGTCATAAACGATCTTTTCGAAGCGGCCTTTATGATCGGTAATGATGCCAATCATATTTCCGATGGGGCTCGCAACCTGGTCATGGAACCCGATAACGATTTCGCTGTTTCCCCCGGCGGCGATCTGCTGGTCAGCGTTCCGGGAGTCCGGTCCGACCAGGAGACGTTCTCGGTTTATAATGACGGCCGGGCCGAACATCCGCTTGGAGTGGAAATCACACAGCGGACTTATTTATGGGATGAGTCGCCGAATGACAATTTCGTAATTATGGAATATGCCGTGCATAACACCAGCGATTCTCTTCTTCCCAATCTCTATGCCGGGCTGTTTTTCGACTGGAATTTATATAATTATCTGAGTAATTGTGGCGGCTCCGTTTCGGATTATGATCTTGGGTACATATATGCGGATGAAATTGCTTTCCCGTACTGGCCCCAAAGATACCGGGGAGTTGTGGTTTTGACCGAATCGGGAATGATTTCTCATACCCTGAGGCGTGAGACCAATAATGATGAATATGACATGAGTGAAGAAGAAAAGTACTATTCCCTAATATCGGGTATTCACGATTCAGAATACAACTCCTGGTATGATCTTTCTCAGGTGGTTTCGACCGGGCCGTTCGATCTGGCACCCGGCCAGCGTGACACGATCGCCTTTGCCGTGGTGGCCGCCAACGAAACTCTCGATAATCTGATAAATACGGCTATTCAGGCCAGGAACAAGTATTATCAGACAACCGATGTCGAAACGGTAGATGAGATGCTTGTTCCGCAGGAATATATTCTGGCGCAGAATTGCCCCAATCCGTTTAATCCGGTTACGGTCATAGCCTTCGGCGTCCGGGAGCGGGCCGATGTCCGTCTGGATGTATATAATCTTCTTGGGCGCAGAGTGGCCTGTCTGGTCGATAAAAATCTGGCCGCAGGCAGTTATCGGGTGGAATGGAACGGGACGGATTTCGATGACAACCCGGTCGCCAGCGGGATTTATTTTTATCGAATGACGGCCGGGGAGAAGGTATTGACGCGCAAAATGATGCTGCTGAAATAGGCCGTTTGGCGATGAGTTGGCCGGCATACCGGTCGGGGGTATGCGCTGGAACATTTGGCTATTAATTTGTGTTGACAGATTCGTAAAAAGTATTATACTTGGGCCGTTAAAAAACATTGCGTCCCCATCGTCTAGCCCGGTCTAGGACACTGCCCTTTCACGGCGGCAACAGGGGTTCGAATCCCCTTGGGGACGCCAAAGTTGATAGTCAGGCGATTCTTTAGCGGATCGCCGATTTTGTTTCAGTTCTTTTTCCTTGTAAAGCGCAAGCATATCAAAGGGTTGGCGATATTCGAAAGCGAATGCACCATCTTTTATACCGTCTTTGTGGATTCTATCGGCCCTGTTTCAATCCACGCCCCCGCATGGGGGGCGACGAGGCCTTTACCGGGACCGACAGCTTGTCATTCATGTTTCAATCCACGCCCCCGCATGGGGGGCGACGATTAATATTATATATATTGCCGATGCAGCTGGGGCTTGACAACAACGGCCGCTTGATTACATTATATAGACGCCATACGCCAACGTAGTAAGGGCTGGGGCTTGACAACAACGGCCGCTTGATTACATTGAAAATTTCACGTTTTCGATTAGACCTAAAGCTGGGGCTTGACAACAACGGCCGCTTGATTACATTTGTTCGAAACGGCCCAGGATGCGTTGGTGTGCTGGGGCTTGACAACAACGGCCGCTTGATTACATTGATGAAATCAGCTACTGGTTGCTGTTCTCCGCTGGGGCTTGACAACAACGGCCGCTTGATTACATTGAAGCAAGGATAGTATAATCGCCCAGGTCGGCTGGGGCTTGACAACAACGGCCGCTTGATTACATTAAAGATCAGTCATGGCATGAGGGGGAGTGGGCTGGGGCTTGACAACAACGGCCGCTTGATTACATTGAACTTGCCATTCTTCAAGCTGAGCAGCTCGCTGGGGCTTGACAACAACGGCCGCTTGATTACATTATTATCACCAGGAGCGCAGCAGTTCCCCGCGCTGGGGCTTGACAACAACGGCCGCTTGATTACATTGGAGCGTTCCAGCATATCTATTGGAGCTGGCTGGGGCTTGACAACAACGGCCGCTTGATTACATTTCAGTATGTTCAAGCATATTGACGATACCAGCTGGGGCTTGACAACAACGGCCGCTTGATTACATTTTAATCGTCTCGCAATGACTGCCTCCGATAAGCTGGGGCTTGACAACAACGGCCGCTTGATTACATTACAGCTATATCTGCGAATCTTTGAGTAACAGCTGGGGCTTGACAACAACGGCCGCTTGATTACATT
>JAFGTT010000002.1 GCA_016933955.1 Candidatus Zixiibacteriota bacterium | reverse complement strand
TCGAAAACCAAACGATTCCGGCATATTATTGTTATATTATCTCCAGTATTCATCATTATTTTGTCGGGTTTCTCTCGAATTCACATTTAGGTGCGCTCACTAATTTTCAGGTCTGAAGACCTGGGTTACCCGGGAATTTTATAAAATGGGTTCGTTTCATCCTCCGGATATTTTTTTAAAAATGGGTTCGTTTCCTCAGTAAAAAGTTTCTTGCGGGATTCGGTATATAAGCTGTGTGATTTTTGTCCGGTGCATACCTGAGGTACGGGTATTCATACATTATGGCGAAGGGTATGGATCAGGGGTGAAGGGGTGGAAAAAATGGGAGGAGGGAAAGAACAGAATAAGAAACCCGCCCAGAAGGCGGGCCACATGGCCGCTCACGAAATGGTTCAAAGTCCCTTCTTGAGAGCGGATTTGCGGGTTTGTAAAGCAGATTGGAGAACACACCCCGTCTCCGCCTGCGGCATAAATGCCTCCGGCGGATCCACCCCTCTCAAGAGGGGATAAAGCTGGATTCCCGATCAAGTCGGGAATGACAAGAAAGAGGGAATGACAAGAAAGAGGGAATGACAAGAAAGAGGGAATGACAAGAAAGAGAGAATGACAAGAAAGGGGGATTGACATAAAAGGGGGAATAACAAGAAAAAGGGCGAGAATGACAAAAAAGAGGGCGAGAATGACAAGAAAGAGGGAATGATAAAAATGGGCGGATATGACCAATAAAAGGTGGGAATGACAGCGAATAACCGGGGACGCGGGGGTTCTGAATTACCAGAACTACTTGACAAATATCCAGAATGATTTATAATTACTAAACTTAATTCAACCAATTTCATTATAATCAATTTGGGAGGGATGATATGAACAGGCTGGTTTCAATTATCCTGTGTGCCTTAATGATTCCCGTGGCTGTTCAATCGGCGGAAAATTCACTCAAGGCGGGATCCTGGTCTTTCCAGTTTGAAGCAAACAGAGATTTGGAACTTACGGCATTTCAGGGAAGCACCATATCCTGCAAGAAACATACATCGGATGGTGCCGCCTGGAGATTAGGACTTTCGACCGACATTGAATTCCGTGAAGATGAAAATTCAAGAAACAGGATCGACACTACCATTGGACAGACGAACAATGACATGGATGATTATTCCTTTGTCCTTCATATTCAGAGGGTTTTTTATCCGCGTCCGGATGCCAAGATCAATTTCTACTGGGGATTCGGCCCGGATTTTGGCTACGGGAGATATAAGCGTAAGTACACGTCGGAAAATCCATTGAGTGGCTGGTGGAACAAACAAACCGGTGTCAGTACGACTTACTCATTTGGTATGTCCGGAATACTCGGGGTGGAATGGTTTGTATGGTCAAACATCAGTTTCCTGGCGGAGTACGGTTCGACTTTAATGTATACACATGCCAAATATACATCCGAACTAACAGCGAACGGCGGGTATTTCCAGGCGGATGAAAGGAAGACAACATCCTTCGGATTCGATGGCGATGAAGTGCGGTTTGGAATATCGGTTTACTTCTAACACTTCGCCCCGGAAACAGCAGGTCGGGTTCCGAACGAATCGGCGGCCGAATGAAAAACCAGGCTATTACATTGCATACGACACAAAAATCGGGGTAAGTCAAAAGCCTGGTTTTTTGCTTTTTATGTTACTTTACCCATCTATTGAGTGGGCCACATGGTTTGATTGCCGCATAAATATTAATTGCTTTTCAGGACGTTCTTAATTAGATATATTTCATGCCATAGCCGATTGATAACACTAATTAATTCTGCTTTTGCAGGCGGTGGTTCTAATCAAATGGATTAGTGTTTATTTCTCAGGTAAATACAATGGCCGAGGAGGGTCGATTATATGAGTAATGAAACAGGTTCAAGCAGTGGTTCTTCTTTGGAAAACACCGAACGCAACACATTGAATATCCCGACATTGGGATACACACTACTCGGTTTATTGACAGGTGGTGTATTCTGGTCCTTCTACTTCGCGTGCTGGGCACGCAAGCACCAGGAAATCGTTGGTCAAAAGCTCCCGAAAACCCGGAGGAGTACGGTTATAGGGGTAATGACCGGAAGCCTGGGGATGGTTTTACTTTTTTTTATAGTTCTTTCACTGGTTACGGGTTGGGATGTTACGGCGAACAATGGTCCTTTTGAGATTAATGAGGAATTTTTCTGGTTTCTATGCTGGATTGACCTGGCATTGGTAGGTGTAACCTGGGGATCGGTCATTTTTGAAGTCAGAAACGCCATGTCGATAATCGGGCCAGATCGGGTGGATGCATGGCTTCTATCGGGCGGGAAAGAACGAGTTGTTATTCTCGTTTTAATAAATGTTGTTTTTGCACTGGGATTGTTGCCGCTGGTGATCTTTCCGCCGATAGCGGCATCATCGTTGAACAAGTACGTGAACGCCCACACTGCTTAAGTGCCTATCGATTGGTTACGATATATTGGAGACTTTGGCTTCCCGATCAGGTCGGGAATGACGGGCTTTTTTCGGGAATGACAGGTAGAGAGCGGGAATAATATAAATGAGTTTAGTATAAATCAGGAGTGAAGAACATCCCGTGCGGCGGAGAAGCCGGCGACAAAACCGGTGGAAAAAGCCGCCTGAAGATTAAACCCTCCGGTATCAGCATCGATATCCATCACTTCCCCGGCAAAGTAAAGACCGCTGACCAGACGCGACTGCATGGTGCGAGGATCGATCTGAGCGGTATCGATTCCTCCGGCGGTAATAATAGCCTCATTGAAATCGCGGTGGTCTACCACCTCCAGGGAGATACCCTTGAGCCAGACGACCAGCCGACGGCGTTCAGTCGCGGTCAGTTGATGTCCGGGTTTGTCGAGAGCAAGACCGTTGATCTCGCAGGCGAGAGGGATGATCTTGGGGGGAAGAAAGGTTTTCAGCAGGCCGGAAATTTTCTGTCTGCCATGACGGGTTATCAGGTCAAGCAGGCTGGTTTCGAGTTTGTTTTGGTCTTGATCGGGAAAAAGATCGATTACCAGTTCAATTTTTTGTTTGTCCCGGAGAGCCATAACGATTTTGCGGCTGAGCGACAGGATCAGCGGGCCGGAGAGACCGTAATGGGTGAAAAGAATCTCTCCGGTTCGGGCGGGCTGTTTTTTTCTGTCGATGATAAGTCTCACCCCGGCATTGTTAAGGCTAAGACCCTGAAGGCGGCGGGGAATATCCCCGGCGGTGATAATCGGAACCAAAGCGGGGGTAGGGGGTATGATGGTATGCCCGGCGGATTCCGCCAGGCGGTAACCATCGCCGGTCGAGCCGGTGGCGGGGTATGATTTACCGCCGGTGGCGATGATCACGGCCGCGGCGGGATAAAAGCGGTGATGGCCGGGCTGGTTTTTGGGGGAATCGATCCGGCATTCGACGCCGGTGATACGGTGATTCTCTATCGTGAGGGATTCGACCCGGACGGAAGTGATAAGGCGCGCCCCGGCACGAGCAACCCATCCTTCCAGGGTATCGACCACCCGGCGGGCGTCGTTGTCGGCAGGGAACACGCGGCCATCGGGTTCGGTTACGGTGGATAGATGGAGGTCATGGAAGAAGGAGATCAAATCGGGTGCGAAAAACCGGGCGAAAGCCTGACGGAGGAAATCGCCCCCGGAATTAAAGGGTGCAATAAATTGAGAAAGAGGGGCCCGGTTGGTGATATTGCATCGTCCTTTGCCGGACAGACGCAATTTACGACCGGGGCGGGATTTTTTCTCCAGAACCATGGTTGCCGCGCCACACATGGCCGCCTGCCCGGCGGCCATCAGACCGGCGGGGCCGGCACCAATAACGATAATGGTATTTTCATCCATATGCATAAGATAATTATACCGGTATATAAGCGGGAATAAAATTAATGGTCAGATAGTTTCGGCATTGGCACGGGATAACGCCGGGTATTTTTAGTGGTTCACCATAACCCGATATGGGATTGATTGTTATAGCGGTTAGAAAACCGGCTGAAAGATTTGTATCAATTTACTTTAGTCTTTTGATGGTTCCGATTGTCAAAAAAGGGAAGATTAAAAGGAATGGTTTATATGATGATTGTGACATCAAAAAGGACAGGTGGCATGAAAAAGAAAATAATTGTCAGTATAATTGTCCTGATTGTTCTTCTGGGAGCGGCCAAATTGATTTACAGTTTCGCAATCAGCAAGAATGATACCCGGTACCAGTTTGCGGAGGTTACACGGGGTAATCTGGAGACAGTAATATCGGCCAGCGGGACATTGAGCCCGGTGACCATAGTCGAGGTCGGCACGCAGGTGTCGGGTACAATTGATTCCATATATGTCGATTATAACGATCACGTAAAAAAGGGACAGCTTCTGGCGGTTCTTGATACGACCTTGCTGAAGGCATCTTTGCTCGATGCCGAGGCGGGGATGGAGCGGGTGGAGGCTCAGCTGGAGCAGGCCCAGGCGGATTTTGAGCGCTACCACAGTTTATTTGAGAAAGATTTGATATCGGAAGCGGATTTTTTGCCATATCAGATAAGTGTCAAGACTCAAAAGGCTTCATTGAAATCGGCCGAGGCGGCTTACCAGAGAGCAGTGAAGAATCTTCAGTATGCGGTTATCACCTCACCGATAGACGGCATCGTGATCGAGAAAAATGTTGAGGGGGGGCAGACGGTGGCGGCCAGTTTTTCGACGCCGACATTGTTCATGATCGCCGAGGATTTGAACCATATGCAGATAGAGGTTGACGTTGACGAGAGCGATATCGGTTCGATAAAAGAAGGGCAACAGGTTCGTTTTGATGTCCAGACGTATTCCAATAAAGAATTCACGGGATCAGTGACACGGATCAGATTGCAGCCCCAGACGGTTTCGAATGTAGTGACTTATACGGTGATTGTCGATGCGGCCAACAGTGAAGGTTTATTGCTTCCCGGAATGACGGCGACGGTCGATTTCATAATCGAGCAAAAAAAGAATGTCCTTCTGGTTCCCAACACCTGTCTGCGTTTTCAGCCATCGGAAGAGGAGATGGCCAAGGCCTTCGAAAAGCGCAAAACCCGGTTCGAGAATATGCCCGATTCACTGAAGCCGCCTCGGCCGCAGCAACCGGCCGCGAGTGGAGGAAAGGCAAAAGATTTTCCCAGTGATCTCAAGGAGGTTTGGTACCTGGATAGCGGCGGCTCGCTGGCCATGGCCATGGTGAAAACGGGTTTGACCGACGGGAGCAAAACCGAGATCGTGGAAAGCCGTGATTTGAAAGAAGGGATGCAGGTGATCAGCAGTCTGGCGACAAGCACCGGTACAAGTTCATCGACGCAGAAAAGCCAGATGCAAACTCGGCCGCCGATGCCGGGTCCCGGATTTTAAGATAAATACAACGAGAAAAAAACTGGATAAGACAATGGAAACGGTTATTGAAATAAAAGGACTGACGAAAATTTACCGGATGGGTGATATCGAGGTCAAAGCTCTGAGGGGAGTCGATCTGAAAATAAATCGCGGCGAATTCCTGGCCATCATGGGGGCGTCCGGGTCGGGTAAATCGACCCTGATGAATCTTCTGGGCTGTCTGGATATGCCGACGGCGGGGAATTACTTCCTTGACGGGACCGATATGAATTTACGGAACGGGCGGGATTACGCGGATATCCGCAACCAGAAAATTGGTTTTGTTTTCCAGGGATTCAATCTTCTGGCGCGGACTTCGGCGCTTGAGAATGTCGAATTGCCGTTGATATATGATCGTACCATGCGGATAAAAAATCCCCGCCAGGCGGCGATTGAGGCTCTTAAGAAAGTCGGTCTGGGCGACCGGTATGACCATGAGCCGAATCAACTTTCGGGGGGACAGCAACAACGGGTGGCGATCGCACGGGCACTGGTGAATCAACCGGCAATAATACTGGCCGATGAGCCGACCGGGAATCTCGATACGCGAACCTCAATCGATGTTCTTTCGGTATTCCAGGAACTTAACGATCAGGGAATTACCATTTTGCTGGTCACCCACGAACCGGACATCGCCTCGTACGCGAAGAGAATAATCGAGATGCGGGACGGAGTGATACTGCGGGATTTTAAAGTTGTAAACCGGCGTAATGCCGGAGAAGATTTGGCCAATTTCAAGGATATCGAGGCCCCGGCCGGGTGGCAGGCTTCCTTGGCGGGGACGGCCGCGGGAGATAATATATGATGCAAATCACGAATCTTCTTAAGGTGGCGTTTTCCAGTATAATGAAAAACCGGATGCGCAGTTTGTTGACATCGCTGGGCATTATTATCGGTGTCAGCGCCGTGATAATTATGGTAGCGATCGGAAAGGGCAGTCAGGTGGCAATCGAGCAACAGATAAACGCTCTGGGAACCAATCTGATTATTGTCTTCCCCGGAGTAAGCAGTAGTGGCGGGGTTCGTCAGGGGGCCGGATCGTTTAACCGGTTCACGCTTGAAGATGTCGAGAAAATAAAAGAGCAGGCCACTTTACTCAGCGGTATTTCGCCGGTCGTACGATCCGGCGGCCAGGTGATCGGCGGCAGCAGCAACTGGTACACGACTATTTATGGTGTATCTCCAGATTATTTTACAATTCGCAACTGGATTGTCGAATCGGGAGAGGCATTCACCGAGAGAGATGTGACTTCACGCAAAAAAGTCGCTGTGCTCGGTAAGACCGTGGCCGATGAATTGTTTCCCGACCAGGACCCGGTTGGCAAGGAAATTCGTATCCGCAATATCCCGTTCACCATAATAGGGATTCTGGCTTCCAAAGGGCAAAGCGGTATGGGACAGGATCAGGATGATGTTATCCTGGCTCCATCCACCACCGTGCTGTACCGTCTCAAGGGTCGGCAATTTGTTGATATGATCAATGCCAGCGCGGCCTCGACCGAAGTCATGGACCAGGCTCAGGAGGAATTGCGGCTGATTCTTCGGGATGCACACCGTCTGAATGAAGGTGATGCCGATGATTTCACCATTTCCAACCAGGCCGAGATTACCGATGCTGTCACTCAAACGTCGCGAACCATGACCCTGCTTTTGGGAGCTATCGCGGCGGTCTCGCTGGTCGTGGGGGGGATCGGAATTATGAACATTATGCTGGTTTCGGTGACGGAGCGGACTCGCGAGATCGGTATCAGACTATCGGTCGGAGCCAGAGGAAGCGATGTTCTGATTCAGTTTCTTTCCGAGGCGGTTGTTCTCAGTTTGAGCGGCGGGCTGGTCGGTATCATTCTCTCCTTCGCGGTGACATACATTCTCAATCAGTTTACCACGATGAGCGCCGTTATAAGTCCGCAGATTATTTTTATATCAGTAATTTTCTCAGCGGTGGTGGGCATCTTTTTCGGTTACTATCCGGCCCGAAAGGCGGCCGCTTTAAATCCGATTGACGCTCTTCGTTACGAATAAGAATCAAGGCGAGAGGTATTTAATTCTTATGTAAATCCCGGAATCCAGTTGAGGCCGGGATTTTTATTACCCCGACATATACAATCATCATGGGCAGTTACGGGTCATCAGTCCGGCTATTTCCCGTTTGAATTTGGCGGGGGAGACGTTCTTGATGCATATATCGCGGCAGTTGTTAAAGGCCGCGAACCGCCGGAGTTTCTCGACCAAGGCCGGTAGCATTTCATTGAAAGATTTAAATGATGGTTCAAACTGAAGGCTATTTAAAATCAGCCTCTGGTTTTTACGGTCGGCTTTAACATCCAGCCGGGCCACCAGGTTTTCGTTCCAGAGAATCGGCAGAACAAAATACCCATATTTTCTTTTGTGCGCCGGAAGATAGCATTCGAGAGAATAGTCAAATCCAAAAAGGCGGTTTGTCCGATGGCGCTGAATTATCAGATTATCGAAGGGCGAGAGAATGTGAAGCCGGGGTTTAGATTTTCGAAGACGCCCGGATCTTTCAAGATATTCCGTGTGTGCATAGTAAGTAACTTTTTGATCCTCCGCGATTTGCACCCCGGTCACCTCGCCGGAATCCAGAAGCTGTTTCAGGGCTTGTGCTATTGTCTCTCTCGGGGCGGCATGGAGATGATCACAAATTTCTTCCAAACGCGCGACACCGAAAGCATCAAGAGCCCGGCGGACCAAAAACCGCCCCAGCTCATCGGTTTCGGGAACCCGGGTGTCAACCTGTTCGGGCAGGACCCTTTCGGTCAGATCATAAATTCGGGAGAAATTACGTCGTTCGGTGATCATCAGTTCACCACGCCAGAAGAGCATTTCCAGAGCGGTTTTGGCCGGGCGCCAGTCCCACCAGGTGCCCCTTTTTTTGCCCGTTGAGGCGAAGTCACGGGATCCCAGAGGACCCTCACTGCGGATACGTTCCAGAATCGGTTTCATCAGGTGGCCATATTTCTTCAGTCTTTCTTTTTCCCAACTATTGCCGGGATTGACGAATCGGTGCATGCGGGGAATGTAGAAGCGATAATCGGAAATCGGCAGGTAGGAAGCGGCATGGCCCCAGTATTCGAAAATCCGGCGGTCGACGGCCTGCAGATCGTGGAGCATAGCCGGCGTATATTCGTGAAAACGGGTCCAGAGAGTGTGGTGGTGAGCCCTTTCAATAACGGCAATGGTATCGATCTGGATATAGCCGAGTTTATCCACAATCCGGGCGACGCCCTCTTTGCCTTTCGGCAGACGGGAATTATTACCAAAAAGCTGTGCTCGAAGAGCCATTCTCCGTGCGATTGATAACGGGATTTCCGGCAGGGACATATATTCCTTGTAATATCCGGTTTGTATTTTCATTGACAATTCCGGCAACTTTCCCGAAGGTCAATTATAAGTAAGAAAGATGCAAATGAGAATCACATTTTTTTAAATAATCCCTATTTTCCGATCTGATTGCTCTCTCCATTGTCCCTTGACTTTAAATATTCCATAATCTATTGTTATGACGGCTACAGAGAGCCTATTATTATGAATAATTATCCGTGTGACATATATTCAGGATTACTATATGAATGACAAGGCTTTCAATTTTTACGGGATGGCCCAGGATCAATTCGATCGTATTGCCGATATGCTTGATCTGGACAGCGGCACCAGGGAGTTTATGCGGCAACCGGTTCGTGAATATCAGTTCAGTATTCCGGTTCGCCTTGATAATGGTTCGACGCGGGTTTTTCGCGGATTCCGGGTTCAACATAATGATGCCCGCGGACCGTGTAAAGGCGGGATCCGTTTTCATCCTCAGGAAACGATAGACAAAGTACGGGCTCTGGCCATGAATATGACATGGCAATGCGGGGTGGTCGATGTCCCGCTGGGTGGAAGTCGGGGCGGGGTTATCTGCGATCCGCATGATCTGAGTATCCGGGTTCAGGAATTGATCTGCCGGGGGTGGGTCAGGCAACTGGCCCGGGTGCTGGGTCCGCTGGCGGATATCCCGGAGATCGACATTATGACGACCCCGCAACATATGCTCTGGATGCTGGATGAATATGAAAATATTCATGGCGGGCGTTATCCCGGTTTTATAACCGGGAAGCCGGTTGGTCAGGGCGGCTCCCTGGGACGGCGGGAGGCACCCGGTTTCGGGATTATATATGCTTTGCGTGAGGCGTTGAAAAGGATTAACCTGTCTCCCCGGAACACCACCGCCAGTGTGCAGGGTTTCGGTAATGTCGGTCAGCACGCCATCCGTCTATATAATCAAATCGGCGGGACGGTTAAATGCGTTTCCTGCTGGGATCAGTATGACCAGATTTCGTACGCTTACATTAGAAAAGAAGGCATCAAACCGGATGAATTGCTGAAGATCACCGATGATTTCGGGGGCATTTCCAAAGACCGGGCGCAGGACCTTGGCTATGAAGTTCGACCCGGGGAAGAATGGCTGGAGCAGGAGGTAGATATTTTGATTCCGGCCGCGCTGGAATACCAGATTACCAAGGAGAATGCCCCGGGAATCAATCCCATGGTTAAAATTATTGCCGAGGGAGCCAGGGGGCCGGTGACGCCGGAGGCTGATCGGATAATATCCGAACGGAATATATTTTTAATTCCCGA
The DNA here is from genome assembly GCA_016933955.1 of Candidatus Zixiibacteriota bacterium. Taxonomy (NCBI): domain Bacteria; kingdom Pseudomonadati; phylum Candidatus Zixiibacteriota; species Candidatus Zixiibacteriota bacterium. Next base: position 37,912 of record JAFGTT010000002.1, on the reverse strand, counting down.
TACTCTGGCCAATGCCGGCGGGGTTATCTGTAGTTATTTCGAGCAGGTTCAGAGCAATTCGAATTATTACTGGACCACAGACGAAGTCCTCGGTAAGCTTGATGTCAGGATGACGACGGCTTTTCAGGATGTCAGTGAACTGGCCCTAAAGAAGAGTCTGAATATGCGTGACGCGGCCCATCTGATTGGAATCTCGCGGGTTGCCCAGGCCTGCCGGGATCGAGGCTGGGTTTAGCCGTGGAGAGCGGTTTTGATCTTGATTTAAGACTGCGGTCTCAGGATATTATCAATGATGACGAAAATACTAAATGACGGCCGACGGTTGAGATAGACTGATAGACAGGATTGACAGATGGAAACCCGCTCGATCAAATTCGATATAGACAAAATCAAACCGTTCAGCCGTGATTTTTTCGGCTCCGACGAGGTTTTGACCCGTATCGGAACCGGGGCTATCGGGGGAAAGGCCTCCGGTCTGGCTTTTATCAAAGATTTTCTGGCTGACAAATTCGATCATCGGGCTTTCAATCAGATAACGATAAATATTCCCCGGCTGGCGGTACTGGCCACGGATGTATTCGACAGTTTCATGGAGCGTAATGGTCTCTGGGAAACGGTGCAATCCGAAGAGCCGGACAACCGAATCGCCCATGCTTTTCAAAAGGCCGACTTTCCGGCCGAGATGGTAGGGGATCTGAGGGCCCTGACCGGTTCGGTTCATACTCCGCTGGCCATAAGGTCATCAAGCCTTCTTGAAGATGCCATGTATGAGCCTTTTGCGGGGGTTTACGCCACCAAGATGATTCCCAATAACCAGCCCGATACGGATACCCGGTTTGTCAAACTGATGGAGGCGATAAAATATGTTTATGCCTCGACCTTTTTCAAGAGTGCCAGGGATTATATCCGGGCGACCGGGAAATCGCCCCGCGATGAAAAGATGGGGGTGATTATCCAGGAGGTAGTCGGATTGAAAAACGGTGAGTTTTTTTACCCGACTTTTTCCGGAGTGGCCCGTTCTTATAATTTTTATCCGATCGGACGGGCCCGGCCGGACCAGGGTGTGGTTGATCTGGCACTGGGACTGGGTAAGACGATTGTCGACGGCGGGCTGGTGTGGTGTTATTCGCCATCGTTTCCGAAGGTGACCCCGCCGGTCGGCTCAGTCGGTGAGCTTATGAAAACGACCCAGACGGAATTCTGGGCGGTAAATATGGGAAAACCGCCGGAGCATGATCCGATTAAGGAAACCGAGTACATGGTTAAAAGAACGCTGGCCGAAGCCGAATATGACGGTGTTTTGAAATATATCGCCTCAACCTACCGGCCCCAGGATGATCGACTGGTTTCGGGGATCGGTCATGATGGCCCGCGGGTTTTAACCTTCGCCCCGGTCTTAAGCGGTTATGCCATGCCCTTCAATCAGCTGGTGACATCGTTGCTGAAGATGTGCGAGGAGTCAGTCGGCAGTGAGGTGGAAATCGAGTTTGCGGTAACCCTTGACCGTAATCATGGTCTTCCGGCCCGGTTCGGATTTCTGCAGGTCCGGCCGATGGTGGTTTCGCATTCAAAAGTCGAGGTCGCTTCGGTCGAGATGTCCGTAGAAAAGGTCCTGGCGGCTTCGGAAAACGTTATGGGTAATGGCGTGGTTGAAAATATAGTCGATATTGTTTATATTCGGCCAGAGACCTTTAAGGCCCAATATACGCGCGAAATCGCCTCCGAACTGGAAGCGATCAACCGCAAAATGGCGGATACCGGGCGCAAATATCTTCTGATCGGTTTCGGACGGTGGGGAAGTTCCGATCCCTGGCTGGGGATTCCGGTCGAATGGAGTCAGATTTCCGGGGCCGGGGCAATTGTGGAGGCCACGATGCCGGATATGAATGTCGATCTCAGCCAGGGTTCACATTTTTTCCATAATATCTCGAGTTTTCAGATCTGCTATTTTATGGTACCGCATACGGGGAAATTCCGGATCGACTGGGACTGGCTGGGTAAGCAGAAGGAAGAAAGCAGGAAGGAATTCGTCAGTCATGTCAAAACGGCCGCACCGCTGACCATAAAAGTCGATGGCCGAACCGGCCGGGGAGCAATTTTCAAATGAGCAATCATAAAAAACCGGTCGAGAAACTGATAGAATCGCTCAGAGAACGGGCCAAGGAGCTTAATTGTCTGTACCGGATTGAGGAAATCCTTCGCGAACCCAATGAACCGCTCGATTCCATTTTTCAGAAGGTAGTCGAGGCGATACCGCCGGGCTGGCAGTACCCCGATGTCTGCCAGGCGAAAATAGTTTTTGAGGACCAGGTTTATGCCTCGCCGCGGTTTTTCGAGACACCCTGGTACCAGAGTGTCGATATAATCGTCCACCAGGTGGTCCTGGGCAAAATCAGTGTATATTATACCGAGGAAATGCCGCCGGCCGATGACGGTCCGTTTTTGAAAGAGGAATCGAAACTGATCGGGACCATTGCCGAACGACTCGGCAGTCATATCATGCATCAGCAGATGTCCACAATTGTCCAGGAGCTGGAAGGTTCTTGGAAGAACGGAGCCAGCCGCCAGGAATGGTCGGTGGTGCTGAAAATGCTTCGTCAGACCGACCGTAACCTTTATTTCAATATTGCCCGGAAGATGCTCAACCATCTTTGCTGGAGCGGGATTAAGGAGGCCGAGGAATTCCTGCATTCGCGGGAGGGGACGGCTTTCATGTCCAATGAAGGGCTGGAAGAGGACTGGAACCAGCCGCACCAGAGACGCGAGATTGAAATGACCACGGAATTCTGTGAAGGGGCTTTTCGGATCGCCGCGGAGAGTCTCCAGGACGAGCAGATACTTGAACTGGTTCAGAGATGGATCCAGGAAGATAAATTGAGCTTTCTGGCCCAGGTGGTCAACCGGAATCTGGCTCTGGCCGAGGTGGCCGATGCCATCCGGCGGTATCATCATATCGCGGCCGATGACCCGGATATTTTTTCGCCGAGCAAGATCGGTATTCATGTTTCCCTGATTCGGCGGTTCTTATCGGACCAGTTGTCCTATGTCAGCGTCGCCAAGGATTATATTGACGTTAATGATTTTTATCATCTTTTGCAGAAGATGATTTTCACGACCGAGAGTCACGGTAAGCTGGGCGGGAAAAGCGCCGGGCTTTACCTTGCGGCCCAGATAATTCGTAAGAAATCCGAAGAACTGGATATCCTGAAAAATATTAGAATTCCGCGAACCTGGCATGTTACTTCGGATATTCTTCTACATTTCATGCACTATAATAATTTCGATGATGTGGTCGAGCAGAAATACAAAGGCATCAACCAGGTCCGGCTGGAGTACCCCCATATCGTCCAGACGTTCAAAAACGCCCGTTTCCCGGCCGATATTGTCAAAGGATTATCGGTGGCTCTCGATGATTTCGGTAAACGACCGATAATTGTCCGCAGTTCCAGTCTGCTCGAAGATCGGGTGGGCGCGGCTTTTTCCGGTAAGTACAAAAGCCTTTTTCTGGCCAATCAGGGGACCAAACAGGAACGGCTGGAGGCACTTATGGATGCCATCGCGGAAGTCTATGCCTCGACCTTCAGTCCCGACCCGATAGAGTATCGCACCGAACGAGGCCTGATTGATTTCGGCGAGGAAATGGGCATCATGATTCAGGAAGTGGTCGGCAAACGTTACGGCCGCTATTTCCTGCCCGCCTATGCCGGTGTGGCCTTCAGCAATAATGAATTCCGCTGGTCGCCGAGTATCCGGCGTGAAGATGGTTTGATTCGGCTGGTACCGGGTCTGGGAACACGGGCGGTCGATCGGCTGGGGAATGATTATCCGGTCCTGGTCGCTCCGGGACAGCCGGGTATGAGGGTCAATGTCACGGCTGATGAAGTGGTCAGGTATTCACCTCGGGAAATTGACGTCATCAATCTGGAGACTAACAGCTTCGAGACAATCCCCATCCGCGAATTTTTGAGAGAAGTTGGCGGGGAAATGAAAGGGGTCCATAACCTGGTTTCCGTTTACCAGGATGGGCATCTCAGCCAGCCAAGCGGACTGAGTATTGATTATGATAACGATAAACTGGTGGTTACTTTTGAAGGTTTGATAGCCGGGACGTCGTTTGTAAAACAGATCGATGCTATTTTGAAAACTCTTGAACAGCGACTGGGGTACCCGGTCGACATCGAATTCGCTTCCGATGGCCAGGATTTTTATCTACTTCAGTGCCGGCCCCAGAGTCATTCGGATCGGGGAAAGCCGGCCCCGATCCCAAAGGATTTCCCCAAGAAGCAAATCGTATTTTCGGCCAACCGGTTTGTCTCCAACGGCCGGGTTCCTGATGTGACGCATATTGTTTACGTCGATCCCAAGAAATATGATAATCTGCCTGACTACAACTCGATGGCCAAGGTTGGCCGGGTGGTCGGCAAACTCAACAAGCTTCTTCCCAAACGGCAATTCATCCTGATGGGACCGGGACGCTGGGGAAGTCGGGGAGATATCAAACTCGGAGTCAGTGTTACATATTCGGATATCAGCAATACCGCGGTTCTGATCGAGATCGCTTTCAAAAAGGGTAATTATTTGCCCGATCTTTCTTTTGGAACGCATTTTTTCCAGGATCTGGTGGAGGCCAATATCCGTTATTTACCGCTTTATCCGGATGATAAGGGAGTGGAGTTCAACGAGCTGTTTCTGACGCGGTCGAAAAACATTCTGGCCGATTTTCTGCCGGAGTATCAATCCCTGGCTGAAGTGGTCCGGTTGATCGATGTTCCCAGCAATGCCGAGGGGCGGATTCTACGAGTTCTGATGAATGCCGATCTGGATGAAGCCATGGGGGTGCTGGTGCAACCGAGTACCGATACGGCCCCGATCGGGCTGGTTCAGGCCGAGGAGCATCATAAAGAGAATTACTGGCACTGGCGCCTGCGGTCGGCCGAGATGATTGCTTCTCAAATCGATCAGGCCCGTTTCGGGGTGGCGGGATGTTATATTTTCGGCAGTACCAAAAATCGCACGGCCGGGCCGGCCAGCGATATTGACCTGTTGATACATTTCCGGGGTTCGCCGGAGCAACGCCGGTTACTGGATTCCTGGCTGGAGGGCTGGAGTTTAAGCCTGGCCGATTTCAACTATTTGCGGACCGGGTATCGAACGGGGGGTTTGCTTGATGTGCATTATGTGACCGACGAGGATATCGCCTCGAAGACCAGTTACGCTCTCAAGATCGATGCCGTTACGGATGCCGCCCGGCCATTGCAGATAGGCAGACAGCCGGAATCGTCACAATAATTCCCGAACGGCCTTTTCCGGGCAATCCGGATCGAAACGAACCAGGGCCAGTTCCGGACCATCATAAGCGGCCGAAAGGCACACCGTTTTTCCTATCCGATCGCTCCAGGTGCCGGTAAGGCGCGAAGATTCATGAACGTGACCATGAAGAGTCAGAAGCGGCTGTCGCTCCGAAATAAACCTCTGCACGGCGATACTCCCGATATGAACATCGAGAGGAACATGCTCAAACATCCGGCCATCGAGATCGGCCCGGTCGAGTCTGGTCCGGTAGGGCGGGGAGTGAAATAAAAATATGGAGTGGTCGAGCCGAAAATCTCCGGTCAGGTCGGCCAGGTCCCGGGCAATCGTACTGTACCTGATCTTTTGAATTTCCCGCGGAATGGTTCGGTATCCCGCTTCCGGCGATAAGCTGCCGGGATCGACATGCCTGGAAACATCATATTTTTCCCAATCTTTCAGAAGGAAAGGAGAGGGGGGAATATGGGCATATCCATAAACAGGAAACCGATCCAGAGCCGTTTTTTTCCCGTGAATATATTCCCAGAGGCTCTCGTTTTCGATATCCATGACGGCGGTTTCTTCGAGACGGCTGTCATCGTTACCGAGGATGACAAATATCCGGGGAAATTTATCGGACAGATTCGTTTTTAATCGGGTTAATTGTGGACGGATAAAATCAAGGATAAAATTATCCGGCTGGATATCATCTTCTGCCAGCTGATTCAAGCCCGATGGCAAAAGGTCGCCGCCGAGAAAAAGAGCCTCGGGGCAATCGCGCTGTATTATATCAAAGAGCTTGCGATAAAGCCCGATTTTACCATGCAGATCCGAAACAAAAAAACAATTCATATCACTCTGACCGGTTCAGTCCAATTTCCTCAACGGCGGTTTTTATCAATATAAAAAAAAGTCCTTTATTATCCATCTAAAAAGGACAGATCGAGGAAGAGAATCATTGATTTATGGAGGGGCTTTATTAGTTGACATAAGTTCGGGGTGGGGCGTATTTTTTGCCAGTCATAAGCCTTTCATTCGGGGATTTGCCGTTGCAGGTGTATGAATTACTCAGTGTCGGAATGGTGATTCTGCTGGGACTTCTGGGCGGAAAGGTTTTTCACCGCTTCAAAATTCCCCGCGTAACCGGATATATGCTGACCGGTCTGGTCCTTGGACCATCGGTCCTGGGACTGCTTTCATCGGAGACGCTGGTCGATATCCGGATGGTCAACGATATTGCCCTGGGATTGATTCTTTTCGCCATCGGGGGCGAAATCGAACTCCAGCACCTGAAAGCTATGGGGCTCCGAGTGATTTATATCGCCCTGGCCGAAAGCGCCGGCGCTTTTGCCGCCGTTTTCATTTTCTCTTTTCTCATCTCGCGAGACTGGTCGCTGGCCGTTTTACTGGGGTCTATAAGTATTGCCACGGCGCCGGGAGTCACCCTGCTGGTTATCAGGGAGTACCGGGGCCGCGGCCCGCTGACGGATACTCTGCTGGCGGTGGTGGCCATTAATAATGTTCTCTGCCTGATCGTTTTCCGTCTAATTTTCGCGGTCTATTCTCTGGATCAGGGCATTGAATTGGTCGAAATTGTTTACGAATTGTTTAAGGAACTGCTCGGCTCGATTTTGATCGGAGGCGCGGTGGCGGCCGCGATTACATTCTGGGAACAGAAAATCGATGATTTATCGGAACTTCTGCTGGTCATAATAGGGGGGCTTCTGGTGGGTATCGGTCTGGCCAAGACCATTGGAATATCACACCTGATGGTTTGTTTGATTATCGGGGCGATTACCAATAACCTGTCGATGATGCATCGGCTGGTGTACGGCGAATTACGGCAAACCGAAATGCCCTTTTATATTGCCTTTTTCGTTCTATCAGGGGCCAGCCTGCATCTGGGGGAATTAACCGGTCTGGGAATCCTGGGAACGGCTTATCTGGTTATGCGTCCGGCGGGTAAGTACCTTGGGTCGTACCTGGCGGGGCGCAGATACAAAGCGGAACCGCAGGTAATAAATAATCTCGGAATGGCGCTGTTGCCCCAGACGGGGGTGGCGATCGGGCTGGTTATCACCGTGAGTGAATCTCATCCGGAGATGGGGCGGGTTATCGGGACGGTGATCCTGTCATCAATAATTGTCTATGAGGGTATCGGACCGTTTCTAACCCGACTGGCCCTGTCCCGGGCCGGGGAGATTCATCTTCAGGAGTAAAGGCCATTCCGATTAAAAGCGGCAATCCGGGTCTCGTCTATTTTCTCTCGGTAATAAGACGGGCGCCGCGTTTACGAGTAAAGTAATTCCAGCCCCATTGAATCATCACCAAAAGTTTATTGTCGAATTCAATCAAATAGCCGATATGCACGAAGACCCAGATCAGCCAGGCAATAAAACCGCTGAATCTGATATGGCCAAAATCGGCAATAGCGGCATTTCGTCCAATGACGGCCAGATTGCCGCGGTTGGAATAATGGAAAGGCCGTATCTTGCCGCCTTTCAGCCGTCTTTTAATAAGCCCCGCGACATAGCGACCCTGTTGCATGGCTACCGGCGCTATACCGGGAAGAGGCTCATGGCGGCCATGAGAGAAATGAGCCAGATCGCCAATAACGAAGATTGAGGGATAACCTGGCAGTGATAAATCCGGGGCGACCATGATCCGACCGAGATGATCCAGTTCGGTCCCCGTTTTTTGGGAAATAATCTTACCGAGTGCCGATGGTCTGATACCGGCGGCCCAGAGGATGGTTCCGGCTGAGATCGTTTCCGCATCGTCTCCGGATTTTATTTTGATAAGGTCATTTTCGATCGAGGTGACCAGGCATCCGGTTTTAATCGTGACCCCGAGTTTGGTGAGGGTCTTATGGGCCTTACCCGCCAATTTTTCAGGGTAGGTCGGCAAAATCCGGCGGTTTCCTTCAATCAGAATAATTCGAACCTGAATGGTGTCGAAACTGCGGAATTCACCTCGAAGGGTTTTCAGGGCCAGTTCGCCCATTGTCCCGGTCAACTCCACTCCCGTGGGTCCACCACCAATGACGACAAAGGTTAAATGACGCCGACGCTTGTCAGGATTTTTTTCCTGTTCCGCCAGTTCGAAATTCTCAAAAATTCGTTTTCGAATTTCAAGAGCATCCTCGATAGTTTTCAAACCCGGCGCTGATTTTTCCCATTCATCATGGCCGAAATAATGATGCTGAGAACCGGGGGCCAGTATCAGGGTATCATAGGGTATTTGACCAGTAGAAGTCGCGATATAACCCTGGCCGGGTTCTATATCGACCACCTCATCCTTCACAACCGTAATATTTTTATTATGGCGGAAAACCGCCCGAAGAGGAGAGGCTATATCTCCGGGAGATAATTCTCCGGTGGCCACCTGGTATAAAAGCGGCTGGAAAAGATGAAAATTCCGCCTGTCTATTATGGTTATAGAAACCCTGGCGCGTTTGAGGGATCGAGCCGCATAGAGACCGGCAAAGCCACCGCCGACAATAACCACTCGATGATGTCCACCGGGGGCCTGACCAATGATGGGAAACGGGTTTTCTGTTATGACCTTTTGGTCTATTTTGGGATTATTCCGGATTGATGTATTGTCGCTCATTCCTGACCTCTAATCAATTATAGACCATACGACTATATATAAAAACATGATTGCAGGTATAGAGTTCCGGTGGAGTCATATTGATGATTGTCAAGGAATTGAAACATTTATGTAGGCGCTCACGTAAAATTGCAGGACTTGCGTTGCCCGGATTACAGGGCCCGGGAGAAAATGACAGCGGCTTTAATTGAATACGCCCGTAAACTTGGCGCGAATCGTCTGATACTGGAGACAAGCTCCAGACTGAGACCTGCAATCGGCTTTTATAAGAAATACGGATTTAAGAAAAAAACTCCCGGCAAGGCCGAACGGTCAAAATACCGGCGATTATCTCTGATGATGCAATTGGATTTAAAATCAGTTGTTAAATAAAGGAGGATAAGATGAAGGCAATCAAATTAATGCCGCGGGCTTTGAAAACGGTTGTGGTTCTTGTTGCGGCAGTTTTGCTGGCGGGCGGTTGGGCGGTAACAGTATCGGCCCAGGTTACCAAAGCCGGTCAGGAAACGGTTTTTCCGGAGTTGAACCGGGCCATCATGACCGAAATTATCGACAGTATTTCGGGTGCTTTGAATGAGGTTTATGTTTTCCCCGAAACAGCCCGCAAGATGGAAGAGCAGCTGCGAACCAAACTTAAAGAAAACAATTATGATGCCATTAAATCTCTTCCGGAATTTACTCAGCAATTGACCGCCGATCTCCGGGAAATCAGCCGGGATCGTCATCTAAGCATAGGGTTGTATGATCCCTCCGATTTGACTTTGACCGAGATTGACACGGTTACGGATGCCCAGAGTGAGGAGCTGTACCGCCAGTTGAGTTATAATAATTTTGACTTTATAAAAGTGGAATGGATGCCGGGGAATATCGGATATATGAAGTTCAACAGCTTCAATGAAGCATCATTAGCGGGTGAGACGGCCGCTTCGGCTCTGGGCTTTCTGGCCCACTGCGATGCCCTGATTATTGATCTGCGGGACAACGGCGGGGGTTCCCCGAGCCTGATACAATTTATCACCAGTTATTTTTTTGAAGAAACGGTCCATCTGAACAGTTTTTATATCCGCCAGACGGATTCGATTCAGCAATTCTGGACCTCGGGTTATGTGCCGGGGAAGAAAATGACCAAAGTCGATCTGTATGTGTTGACCTCGAGTTTTACCTTTTCGGGTGCCGAGGAGTTTACGTACAATTTGAAGAACCTGAAACGGGCGACAATTATCGGCGAGACCACCGGAGGAGGGGCCCATCCGGTCGAGGGGCGGATATTCCCCAACCTGTATATCTCCATGTCGCTTCCTTACGGTCGGGCAATCAATCCGATAAGCGGGACCAACTGGGAGGGAACCGGAGTGGATCCGGATATAAAGGTCCCTCGTGACCGGGCTCTGGATGTGGCTTACCGCGAGGCTATTAACAAGCTGTATGAAAAAGTGGAAGATGATGATGTGAAGGCCAATCTGGAATGGGTTAAAACAGGTATTGACAGCAAAATGAACCCGGTCAAACTGGATGCGAAAGTCGCAAAGAAATATACCGGTATTTATGGACCGAGGACGATTATATTTGAAAATGGCGAGTTGTATTATCAGCGGGAAAACCGTCCAAAATATAAGATGATCCCGATGTCGGATAATCTTTTCCGTTTTGATGAACTCGATTATTTCCGTCTGGAAGTGGTTAAGGATAATAACGGACATCCGGTTGAACTGGTCGGGCATTACCAGGGCGGGTACAAGGATATATCACCGCGAACCGACAAGAAATAACGGTGAAATTATTGACATTATCAGGCCGAAGGGAGTCCCTTCGGCCTTTTCTGCGCGATGAAATTTAGAATCAGTCGCCTCAAATAGAACTCAAGATACAATTAACATTCAAAATCCTTTCGCATTTCAGGACAAAGCCTGCGTATGCTTATTAAAATTATAATTATATTATTTTATAACCGGTTAAGAGCGATTGAAAGAGACCGGACAGTCATCGGAAAGGATTATGAAAAGGGGCTTCCTGCTATTTCTACATAAAGTTTATAAAATTAATGATAAATTTTGATAGGCCGGGAACAATTCGTGAATTTATTGGTAATAGGAATTACTTTTATTAAGTTAATATATGAAAAAGACAGTTAAACAGAGAATGACCCGGCAGAGGGCGGCGATTTACGAGGAGCTACAGAGCCTGAAAACCCATCCCACGGCCGACGAGCTTTATCATATAGTTCGCAGAAAGCTTCCCCAAATAAGCCTGGGAACGGTTTACCGTAATCTTGACAGGCTGGTCGAAACCGGGCAGGTTCGAAAGCTTGATGGGGGCGGGCAGGGACGATTCGATGCCGATTTATCGGAACATTATCATATCCGGTGTCTGCGCTGTAACCGGATTGATGATATTCACGAGCCGGTATCGGTGCGGATTCAGGGCGGACCGGGGGATAATAGTGATTTCGAGGTTTTCGGCTACAATCTGGAATTTTCCGGCATCTGCCGGGAATGCCGGGGAAAAAACAAAGCCGGATTAAATTCACGTCAAAAAAATATTGAGTGATGATGAGGTTGACTTTGACGGGCTTTTATAGTACACTTTCTCTAATTCATTGGGGAATTTATCAGTAATATTTTAATTTATACCAATTTAATGGAGGCTGACTATATGTCTACGAAAGAGATTCAGGAAAAATTGGTCGAGAATATGAAGCGCTGGCAGAAAATCGAAAACGCTTCGGTAGCCTCGACCGGCAGAATCATCGAATCAACCGATAATCCGGTGGTTCGTATGATTATGGAAATCATCCAGAGAGATTCCCAGTTTCATTACCGGGTCCAGGAATTTATCGCCGACAGTCTAACCACCAAGACGGTGGCTTTCAGTACCGATGAACTGGGCGAGGTCTGGGATATGATAGAGAAACATATTCAACTGGAGGAGAAAACGATGGAGCTGGCCAAAGAGTCTCTCGGCGCTCTCAAGGGAAAGAAGATGCTGGTCCAGGAGTACCTTCTCAACTACCTGATGGAAGATGAAGCGAAGCACAACAAAATACTGGGCCACCTGGAGAAGATAAAGAAGGGCGCCTATCCGTACGCCTGATAAGGATGCTTTAAAAGGGACTTTTATGAGTGAACGCAAGAATGTGATTTTGATGAAAGGTAACCCTGTGACCCTGGTTGGGAATGAAGTCAGGGTCGGGGATATGGCTCCCGAGGCGACGGTTCTGGATGAGGGTTTAAAACCGGTCAAGTTGTCGTCATTTCACGGCAAGGTGGTGGTTCTGGTGACGGTTCCATCGCTTGACACGCCGGTATGTGATACCGAGACAAGGCGTTTCAATAAAGAGGCGGCCGGGTTCGGTAAAGATGCGGCGGTTGTGACGGTCAGTATGGATCTGCCTTTCGCCCAGAAGCGATGGTGTGGGGCGGCCGGAATAGACAGCGTTAAGGTTTACTCCGATTATCGCGAGGCCTCGCTGGGTAATGCTTACGGGGTTTTAATCAAGGAGCTTCGTTTGCTGGCCAGGACAGTATTCGTTATTGATCGGACCGGCAAGGTAACCTACGTGCAGTATGTCAAGGAGACTGCATCCGAGCCGGATTATGCCGCGGTGATCGAAGCGGTTAAAAAGACGGTATGATTGGATGGTATTGGAACGATCCGGAAGAAGGCATAGGAAATGGAATATCGAATTGAAAAAGACAGCATGGGTGAAGTAAAGGTTCCTATCGGGGCTTATTACGGGGCTCAAACGCAACGGGCGGTGGATAATTTCCGGGTAAGCAACCTGCGATTACCGCGCAGTTTTGTGGCGGCCCAGGCAATTATCAAGAAAGCCGCGGCCCGGGCGCACATGGATTCCGGATTGCTCGACAAAACCATCGGTGAGGCGCTTGTCCGTGCGGCCGATGAAATTATCGCCGGCAAATTCGATGAGCATTTTGTGGTCGATGCCTTTCAGGCCGGGGCCGGGACCTCGCAAAATATGAATGTCAATGAGGTTATGGCCAACCGGGCCTCGGAAATAATAACCGGCCGCACTGGCGGTTTCGGCCGGGTTCATCCCAACGATCATGCCAATATGGGGCAGTCCACCAATGATACCATTCATGTGGCCATTCATATTTCCGGTTATATCGAAATCAGACAGAAATTACTGCCCGCGATTGAACGACTGGAAAAGGCTCTGGCCGGGAAAGCGGCCGAGTTCGATGATATCATCAAGTCGGGCCGGACGCATCTTCAGGATGCCGTTCCCATGCGGCTGGGACAGGAATTCGGCGGTTTCGCGGCCATGGCGGGTAATAGCCGTCGCCGGGTGGAACATGCCGCCGAGGGACTTTTGGAACTCTGTCTTGGAGGGACGGCGGTCGGAACCGGTTTGAACACCGAAGCCGGTTATAAGGAAGAGGCTATCAGATATATCAATGAAGCCACGGGGTATCATTTCCGCAAGGCAAACAACCTGTTCGAGGCGATGCAGAATCTTGATGCCGTGGTCGAGGTCTCGGGGACCCTGCGGGTTCTGGTAACCGGTCTGAAGAAAATCGCCGATGATTTTCGTTTACTCAGTTCCGGGCCGAGAACCGGTCTGGCCGAGATACAACTTCCGGCGGTACAGCCGGGTTCTTCGATCATGCCGGGGAAAGTCAATCCGGTCCTGGCGGAAATGCTGGATATGGTGTGTTTTCATGCTCTCGGGTGTGACAGCACCATTTTGTATGCGGCCCAGGCCGGGCAGTTGCAGCTTAACGTTATGATGCCGATTGTGGGTTATAATTTGCTTCAGATGGTTGATATTCTGACCGGCGGAATCAACAGTTTTGTCGAACGATGTGTCACGGGTATTACGGCCGATGAAAAGCAATGCCGATTGTACGCGGAAAAAAGCACGGCCCTGGCGACAGCGCTGAATCCGCATATCGGTTATCAGAAGGCCGCCGAACTGGCCAAAGAGGCGTTGGAAAAGGATGAACTTATCCGCGACCTGGTAATATCACACAAGATTATCGACCCGGACCAGGCGGATAAAATTCTTGATATTCGGTCGATGACGATTAATCCGGAGGAAAAGAGTAAAAAATAATCCGGGCTATGAAATTTTTCAGTGGAGGACTTGGGGTATGACGGAAAAAATGCAGGTTTACAAATGTGAGGTGTGCGGTAACATGGTTGAGGTGGTGCATGCTTCCGGCGGGACACTGGCTTGCTGTGGTCAGAATATGACCCTGTTGAAGCCGGGAACGGTCGATGCCGCCCTTGAAAAGCATGTGCCGGTCATTGAAAAAGTCAATGGCGGCTTTAAAGTCAAGGTCGGTCAGGTAGCCCACCCGATGGAAGAAAAACATTTTATCGAATGGATCGAAGTAATTGCCGACGGCCGGGTTTATCGTCGCTGGTTAAAGCCGGGAGAGGTTCCCGAGGCTATGTTTGAGATCGAAGCGGATAAGATTGTAGCCAGGGAATACTGCAATCTACACGGTTTATGGAAAGCGTAGTTGCTTTTTCGGGAAATTTTAATAAATATAGGGCTGATAATGGCTTAAACAGCCGGTTCGGGTTGATACCCGGTGGGACATTAATTTACTGGAGGAGAGAGTCGTGAAATTAGATTCAATCGAAAAAGTACTTGATTTTGCAATCGAAAAAGAACAGGACGCATCCGACTTCTATACCGATCTGGCCGCCCGGATGACGAAAAAACACATGAAAGAAGTTTTCGAACAATTTTCCCTTGAAGAGAAGAGTCACAAGGCCAAGTTGCAGCAAATCAAAGGTGGTAAGCTGGATTTATCCTCGACCAAGCAGAAAATCATGAATCTTAAAATCGCCGAAGGATTGATTGATATCCCGTGGGATGCGGAAATGGATTTCCAGCAGGCTTTGATTGTGGCCATGAAGGCCGAAAAAGCCTCCTTCAAGCTTTATACCGATCTGGCCGCGTTAACCGATGATCCCAATATCAAAAATATGTTTCTGGGACTGGCCCAGGAAGAGGCCAAGCACAAACTTCGTTTTGAAATCGAGTATGATGAAAATGTATTGACGGAAAACTGATACTTTTTTGAAAGGATAAGAATATGAATAAGAAAATCGAAAAGGCTTTCAATGATCAGATTAATGAGGAGTTGTTTTCGTACTATCTTTACCTGTCCATGTCGGCCTGGTTCAGTACGAAGAATTTCGAGGGTTTCGCGGCCTGGATGAAAGCCCAGGCAAAGGAAGAAATGGTCCATGCCATGAAGTTTTTCGATCATATCCAGGAACGGGGCGGAACGGTTAAATTGCAGCCGATCAAAGGTCCCAAGACCGAATGGAAATCACCTCTGGAGGCATTCCAGGAGTCGTTGAAACATGAGAAGCATATCACCGGTTGCATCGAGAAGCTGGTCAAGCTGTCGATGGCGGAGAATGATTTTGCCTCGAACAGCATGCTTAACTGGTTTATCGACGAGCAGGTGGAAGAAGAAGCCTCGGTGGGATTGATGGTCGAGCATATGAAGATGGTGTCCGACAGCACCGGTGCTCTTTTCATGATGGATCGTGAAGCCGGAAAACGAGGCGCGGCCAAGTAGAAGCTTACCTACGGCTATGATAACCAGGGAAGCTAATGCGATTGTCGCCCAGCGTATCGAGGTGGCGCCGGGGCTGATTAAGTTACGGGTTGTTCCCAATGGATGGGAACTGCCCGACTTCACCCCCGGACAGTACAGTATTCTGGGATTACCGGGTTCTGCGGCCCGGTGTCCTTCGGCCGATCCTCAGGGGGATCCTCTGGCTGATCCGGACAAACTCATCCTCAGGGCATATTCAGTAGCCTCGTCATCGGTGGCCAAGGCATACCTTGAATATTATATCGCTCTGGTGTACTCCGGATCGCTCACACCGCGTTTATTTAACCTGAAGATCGGGGATAAGCTGTGGCTATCGACTCACTTTTCCGGAATGTTCACTCTTTCGGATGTTCCGAATGAGTTAAATGCCGTTCTGATTGCCACCGGGACCGGGTTGGCGCCTTATATGAGTATGATCCGGACCGAAGCCGCCGAAGGTTTGAGACATCGTTTCGCCGTCATTCATGGAGCCCGGCATTCGTGGGATTTGGGTTACAACAATGAACTGCGAACTCTGGATTTGATGGCCAAAAATTTCAATTATTTCCCCATCATCAGTGAACCCGAAAGAGAATGGACACCCTGGAAAGGATACCGCGGTTTTGTCCAGAAAATCTGGGAAGATGGGGCTCTTGATAAAGCCTGGGGATTTCATCCGACGCCGAAGGACACTCATATTTTTCTCTGCGGCAACCCGATGATGATCGATGGTATGATAAGACTCCTGGGGAAAGAGGGTTTTATCGAAAGCGGTTCGGACAGGCCGGGGCAGATTCATCTCGAGAAGTATGATTGAACCGGGATACCGCCATTGATGAAATGGGGTATCGCCGGCCGGGACCGAGTGATGGAAATAACCTGTCTCAGTCATTAGAATTTGGGAGTTAATTTAAAAATACAGATGCCGGGGTATTGCTGACCCGCGAAATAATACACATGGAGGAGACTCAATGGATTTAGATCCGGTTGTACTGTCGCGGATTCAATTTGCGATGACGATCGGTTTTCATTTCATATTCCCGCCGGTTTCGATCGGACTGGCCTGGTTGCTGGTCATAATCGAGGGAATCGGATGGAAGACAGGGAATGAAACCTATATTGGGGCGGGGAAATTTTTCAGCAAGGTTTTGGCTCTGACGTTTGCCATGGGAGTGGCCACCGGTATCGTCATGGAGTTTCAGTTCGGGACCAACTGGGCCGAGTATTCGAAATTCGTCGGCGATATTTTCGGCGCACCGCTGGCGGCCGAGGGTATTTTCGCCTTTTTTATGGAGTCGGCCTTTCTGGGTTTGTACCTGTTCGGACGCAAACGCCTTTCCAAGGGGATTCACTGGTTTTCGATTTTGATGGTGGCGGTGGGGGCAACTATTTCCGCTTTCTGGATTCTGGTGGCCAATTCCTGGCAGCAGACTCCGGCCGGGTATGTTTTGCAGAATGGTCGGGCGGAATTGACCAGTTTCTATGAAGCGGTTTTCAATCCCTCCACGTTGATAAGATTTTTCCACACCATGACGGCCTCAGTGATATCCGGAGCTTTTTTCCTGGCCGGTATTTCAGCTTATTTACTGCATAAGAAAAAGGAACTGCCATTCGCCCGGAAGGCTTTGAAAGTTGCGATTATTGCGGGCCTGATATTTTCTTTGCTAGCGGTGTTTCCAACCGGTCATGAACATGCCAGGCAGGTGGCCCGGACCCAGCCGGAAAAATTCGCGGCGATCGAGGGATTGTATTCCGGGCAAAGACAGGCGCCACTGCTCCTGTTTGGATTTGTCAATGCCGCGCCACCTCCGGAGATGCAGGCGGCTGTTGAGATTCCGGGATTGTTGAGCTGGATGGCTTTCGGAGATATCGATGCCCATGTGCAGGGTATCGATGAGTTTCCGGCCGATGAAATCCCCCCGTTATGGCTGACGTTCGTCTCGTTTCATAACATGGTTATCCTGGGGCTGTTTTTTATTGGCGTAACGGGACTGGGCGTGTTTTTCCTGTATCGTAAAAGGCTCTATGATAAAAAATGGTATTATAAACTCCTGATTGTTTCTTTGCCGTTACCGGTAGTGGCCTGTCAGTTCGGATGGGTCGCGGCCGAGGTCGGCCGGCAGCCCTGGGTGGTGTACCGGATGCTGAAAACGGCTGATGCCATTTCGCTGACGGTTTCGGCGGGGGAGATTCTCTTTTCGATCATACTTTTCGGATTGGTTTACCTGATGTTGTTTATCCTGTATGTTTTTCTATTGGTACGGGAGGCCAATCACAGTCTGCACGGCGGGGCAGTCAAGGAGGTGACGGCGTAATGGATCTCAACACAGTCTGGTTTTTGCTGGTGGGTGTTCTGATAATCGGCTACGCCATCCTGGACGGTTTCGATTTCGGAGTGGGGATACTGCATCTTTTTGCCCGGGATGAAAAAGAGCGCCGTATAAATCTCAACGCCATCGGTCCGGTCTGGGACGGTAATGAGGTCTGGTTGCTGACGGCCGGGGGAGCGCTTTTTGCCGCCTTTCCGTTTGTTTATGCCACCGTCTTCAGCGGTTTTTACCTGGCCTTGATGCTTCTTCTGGTAGCCCTGATTTTTCGGGCGGTATCGCTGGAATTCAGGGGTAAGGTCGATTCCCCGGGATGGAAAAAATTCTGGGACTGGTCGTTCGGCCTGGGCTCGCTTCTTCCCGCGATTCTATTCGGGGTTGCGGTCGGTAATATCCTGCGCGGAATCCCGATCGATTCCAATGGTATTTTTACCGGTTCCTTTATCGGGCTTTTGAATCCTTATGCGATTTTGATCGGAGTTCTGAGTATGGTCATGTTCCTGATGCACGGGGCTATCTATATGACCATGAAAACCGATGGAGAACTTCGTGACCGGATGATCCGGTGGGCATCAACGATGTGGATGATGATGATTGCTGTTTATATTGCCGCAACGGTGGCATCCATATTCACGGCGGCCTATCTTTTTGACGGTGTTCTGGACAATCCGGTTTTCTGGATATTGTTTTTGCTTCTGCTCGGGGCCATTGTCTATATACCGCTGTCGTTGAAGGCGGGCCGGTATGGACGTTCGTTTTTGTCATCGTCGGTGATGATTGCCTGCATGATCGGGCTGGCGGCGGTCGGGATGTTTCCGGCGCTGGTTCCCTCGAGTATTAACGCGGCTTACAGCCTGACCATTTATAATGCCTCTTCGACGTCGAGGACGCTGACGGTGATGCTGATTATTGCGGGTATTGGAATGCCCCTGGTGATAATTTATTCGGCCTATATATACCGGGTTTTCAGGGGGACCACCGTAATAGGGGAAGAAAGCTATTGAGGTTTCCCGGTTGGCAACGGTTGGAAATCAATGGAAAGATAATATCCTTTGAATCTTTACCGGGATTATCTATAATTGGAATATTCAATTTTTTATATGGTTTTAAGGAGGATGGATGCCAGCCACGAAGAAGGCCGCCAAACCCGGCTTAAAACAGGTCGGTCTGCCGGAAGAAACCCTTAGGGGTCTATATTATAATCTTCTGAAGACCCGGACGCTGGACGAGCGGTTTCGTAAGCTGTTCCGTCAGGGGCGTTTTGCCGGGACCTATTTTTCGGCCGTGGGACAGGAGGCCACCACGGTGGGCCCGACTTACGGATTGCGTGATGATGATATTCTGGCTTCGTCGCATCGCGAGATTGGCGCCGCGGTGACCAAGGGAATTCCGCTGGTTAATATTGTCGCCCAGGTATACGCACGGGCCAATTCACCCGATAAGGGGAAGACTCATCCCTGCCATTATTCCTGGCGGGATAAAGGAGTATTTACTCCGGCCTCAACGCTGGCCGGGCAGACGGTGGTTGGAACCGGATGTGCCATGGGTTTCAAACTTCAGAAAAAGGACAATGTCGTGGTTGCCTTTTTCGGGGAAGGCGCCACCGCCCGCGGCGGCTGGCATGAGGCGGTCAATTATGCCGGCATACATAAATTACCGATTGTCTATATCTGCCAGAATAATCTCTGGGCCGAATCGGTTCCGGCGCATATGCAGGCCGGTATAGAGAATTTCTCCGACCGCGCCAAAGCTTACGGTTTTCCTGGTATTACCATCGACGGTAATGATATCGTCCTGGTTCACAAAACTGCCGCGGAAGCCATCAAACGGGCCAGGGCCGGGGAGGGTCCGACCCTGATCGAATGCAAGACATATCGCTATTATGGGCATTCCGAAATCGATCCGGCCGATTACCGCCGCGAGGAAGAAATCGAGGAGTGGAAGAAAAAGGATACGGTGACCCGGGCCGAGCGAATGATGATGGATCTGGGATTATTGACCGATCAGCAGAGAGAGGCCATGATCGAAGACATCAATCATGAAATCGATGAAGCCGTGAATATCTGCGAGAAAGAAAAATATGTGGAACCGGAAGAAGCTTACAATGATGTGTACTCCAAGTATTTTCCGGTCCGCCGGGATGAATATTGAGGAATCCGGCGATGTCGATGATCGTGCCTTCAGACAGGATAATAGGTATCGGGAGATAGAATGAAAAAGACGAGTTTTATTGAAGCCATCACCCAGGCGCTTTATGAAGAAATGGAGCGCGATGAACGGGTGTTCATGATCGGCCAGGATATCGGCGTGTACGGCGGCGTTTTTAAAGCCACCAAAGGTTTGCTGGATCGATTCGGGGCCGAGCGGGTGATTGATGCTCCGATATCCGAGGTATATATTGCGGGCGGATCGGTCGGGGCGGCCCTGGTGGGATGCCGGCCGGTGGCCGAAATCCAATTCGCCGATTTTATCACGCCTTCGATGGACCAGATCATCCAGCAGATGGCCAAAATGCGCTACCGGACCGGCGGGCAGTGGTCCTGCCCGATGACCATCCGGGTGTGTTGCGGCGGCGATGTAGGCGGCGGATTGTACCATTCGCAGATAAACGAGCAGTGGTTTTTCTCCCAGCCGGGTTTGATCGTTTTATTACCGTCGACTGCCTACGATGCCAAAGGATTGCTCAAATCGGCCATCCGCGGCGAGGATCCGGTGATTTTTTTCGAACATAAGCGGTTGTACCGCTGGATAAAGGAAGAATTACCCGATGAGGATTTCACCGTGCCGATCGGCAAGGCGGCCATAAGAAAAGAAGGGGAAGATATTACTCTGGTTGCCTACGGTTTGATGGCTCATCGCTCGATGGAAGCCGCGGCCGGTCTGGAAAAAGAGGGTATCTCGGCGGAAGTTATCGATATGCGGACGATTCTGCCCTGGGACCGGGAAACGATCTTTGAATCGGTTAAGAAGACCTCGAAAGTGGTCCTGGTTCAGGAAGGCACCAAGACCGGCGGAGTTATGGCCGAAGTAGGAGCGGCCATAGCCGAAGAATTGTTCGATTATCTTGACGCCCCGGTCAGCCGGGTGTGCGGTCTGGATGTCCCGGCGATACCATTTGCGCCGCCGATGGAGCACTTTTTTCTGCCCAATGCCGAGAAAATTACCAATGTTGTTAAAAAAGTTCTGGAATATTAGGGAGGTATGATGGAATATAAGGTTGTTGTCCCCCCGTTGGGCGAATCGGTTGTCGAAGGGACGATTGTCAAATGGCTCAAGAACGAGGGCGATCAAATCAAAACCGATGATACCCTGGTCGAGATCATGACCGACAAAATCAATGTGGAAATTCCCTCTCCCCATGACGGCGTCATGAAAAAACACCTGGTTGCTCCGGATACCGTGGTCGAGATCGGTCAGGCGATTGCTCTGATGGAGGTCGAGGGCGAAGTCACCGAAGCCAGAACCTTCCAAACCAAGCCTGAATCCGGCGAGGAGAGAATTCCGCAGGAGCAGGAGGTCAAGGAAGTCCCGCGGGAGTTCGTGGGAACCATGGAACACCACGAAAAAATGGGTATCCATGCCGACAAAGAGGCGATCGAGGCGGGAATCAAGGCCGCCAAATCATCGCCGGTGGTTCGCCGCCTGGCCCGTGAGCATTTTATCGATTTGCGAAAGATCAAGGGCACCGGGCACGACGGCCGTGTTTCCAAAGAAGATGTCATCAATTATATCAACATGCGTCATTCGGCCGATGTCACCAGACCGAATTTTGTCTGGCCCGACCAGGAAGACGAAGAAGTTATTCCGATTGTCGGGGTGCGCAAGGTTATTTCCGATCATATGGTCAATTCGGCTTTCACCATTCCGCATGTGACAACCTTCGATGAGTGCGATATGTCGGAGTTAAAAGCCTGGCGGAAAAAGAATGTCGAACGGATTGAGGAGAAGCACGGGGTGCGGATTACCTTTTTGCCGTTTATCGCCAAGGCCATTATTTTTGCGGCGCGAGATTTTCCCTGGATCAATGCCACTCATGAAAAAGACATCCTGCGGGTCAAGAAATATTTCAATATCGGTATGGCGGTGGCCCGCGAGAATTCCCTGATCGTTCCGGTCGTCAAGCATTGCGAGCAGAAATCACTGCTGCAAATCGCCCATGAGATGAGAGAATTGACCGAGAAAGCCAATGCCGACAAACTCTCCATGGAGGAGATTTCGGGCGGAACGATTTCCATCACCAACGCCGGCGGTCTGGGTGCGCTCGGATCAACCCCGATTATTGCCAAGCCTCAGGTAGCGATTCTCGGTGTCCACAAGATTGTCGACAAACCGGTCGTGCGCAACGGTGAAATCGTTATAAGGCCGATCCTCAATTTCGGTTTGTCTTTCGATCACCGGGTGATTGACGGTGGTTATGCCGTGCAGTTCTTAAGAAAAATGATTGAATATCTCGAGGATCCCGAGAGCTGGCTGGTGGATGTAATCTAAATAGAAAAAGGACAAGTGCTATGGCTGATAAATACCAGGTTGTCGTAATCGGGGCCGGTCCCGGGGGGTATGTGGCCGCTATCAGGGCCGCCCAGCTGGGATTGAAAACGGCCATTGTCGAAAAAGAGTATATGGGCGGGGTTTGCCTTAACTGGGGCTGTATCCCATCCAAAACGCTTCTGTACGTTACGGAACTGAAAAGAACTATGGAACATGCCGGGCGAATCGGGTTGGGCGCCGAAAAGGTTACTATAGATCTCGATAAACTTCGCAAGCACAAGGATGACACTGTGAAACGGCTGACCGGAGGAGTGAAACTCCTTCTGGACAAGGCTAAGGTGAAGATCTTCGAGGGCGAAGCGGTCTTTGTTTCGGATAAGGAAATCGAGATCGATAAAGACGGAACGAAAATCAAGGTCGAGGCGGAGAATTTTATTATTGCGACCGGAACTCATCTGATGGAATTGCCGGTTTTAAAATTCGACGGCAAGAAAATTATCGGAGCCAGGGAAGCGATCAACATTCCAGAAATCCCGGAAACCATGCTGGTGGTCGGAGCCGGGCCGATCGGGGTGGAAATGGGAACCGTTTACAGCACCCTGGGGTCCAAAGTGACTATTGTCGAGATGCTCGGGGCGGTTTTGCCGATGCTCGACCAGGATATCTCCGCCGCCAGTCAGAAGGCCCTTGAAAAACAGGGTATGGAAATCATGCTTTCTTCGAAAGTCTTATCCTCGAAAAAAACCGGGGATAAGATAAATGTCGTTATCGAAACGCCGGACGGTAACAAAAATATGACTTTCGATATGGTTTTGGTGGCCGCCGGGATGAAACCCAATACACGGCTTCTTAACCCGGAGAAAGCCGGGGTGGGGCTCGATTCGAGGGGATTTGTCAAAGTCGATAAGTACATGAGGACCAACAAGAGCAATATTTTCGCGATCGGCGATGTGGCCGGAGGAATTCTTCTGGCGCACAAAGCCTCGCATGAAGGGATTGTGGCGGTCGAGGCCATTGCCGGAAGCGCCGAGAGCGCCGACTGGAAAGCGGTCCCATACGCGGTTTTCACCGACCCGGAAATCGCCGGAGTGGGGATAACCGAGAAAGAGGCCGATGATTCCGGGAGAAAAATCAAGATCGGTAAATTCCCGTATCGGGCGGTCGGCAAAGGTATCGCCACGCTGGCCGTCGATGGTTTTACCAAGGTGATTGCCGACGCCGAAACCGATGAGATTCTCGGAGTGCATATTTTCGGGCCGCATTCGGGGGATATTATCTATACCGCTACGGCGATGATGGAGATGGATGGTACCGCGGAGGATCTGGGGCATATGATGGCGGTTCATCCGACTTTATCCGAAGCGCTGATGGAAGCGGCCCTGAATGTCAACAAACGGGCTATTCATATCGTTAATTGAGTCCGGCGAATACGCCACTGAAGATAAAAGTTTGATTCAAAATGCGGGGATCGGCGGTTGTCCGGTCCTCGCTTTTAATCTGGTTGAAATAGCTTTTAATCCGTATAATCAGGTAATGTTTAAAGATTATGAAAAATCAGTCAGGCTCTGGCATTGTGATCGATTATCGGAATATGACGGAATCCTGAATTTCGTTACGACCCGCCACAAAGGTTTCAGCCAGGAGCCCTATGATACTCTTAACATGGGTTTGTCCGCCGGTGACAACCCCCTCCGGGTAATCCGCAACCGTGAGCTGGTGGCTTCGATTCTCGGCATTGAAGCCGGATGTTTTGTCAGCAGCTGGCAGGAGCACGGCAACAGTGTGCGGGCTATCACGCGGGAGAGTTTCGAGCGGGAAACGTCGTATATGAAAGTCCCCAAGGAGCATGCCGATGCAATGGTGACGGGTCTGCCGAATGTTTGTCTGACGGTTATTATAGCGGATTGTACCCCGGTCATGTTTTACGATCCCAAAAATAATGTAATCGGGATCGCTCATGCCGGGTGGCGGGGAACTGTCGGGAAAATCTCGGCCGAGGTGGTGACAGTCCTGCATGACCGGTTCGGTTGTCAACCCGGTGATCTTGTGGTCGGGATCGGCCCATCGATCGGCCCGGAAAAATATGAGGTTGGCCCGGAAGTGATAACAGAAGCAGAGAAAAGTTTCGGTACTATTGATGGTCTGATACGAATTGATAAAAAAAGTGAAAAAGGCTATTTCGATCTCTGGGAGGCCAACCGGCGGCAGTTGATTGAAGCGGGTGTCCCGGAGAATCAGATAGAAATTGCCGGGATTTGTACATACAGCCACCCGGAACAGTTCTTCTCGTACCGTTACCAGGGGTCCAAATCGGGCCGAATGGCGGCGGGGATAATGCTGTGGGAATAGAAATGTGATGGAA
This sequence comes from Candidatus Zixiibacteriota bacterium, assembly GCA_016933955.1. Classification (NCBI taxonomy): domain Bacteria; kingdom Pseudomonadati; phylum Candidatus Zixiibacteriota; species Candidatus Zixiibacteriota bacterium. Next base: position 13,250 of record JAFGTT010000002.1, on the reverse strand, counting down.
AGAAAAAGGGCGGATGTGATCATCCGCCTTTTTTTATTAAATCAAATGGTAATCAGGCAACCGTGACTTCTTTACAGAGATAAACATCCTGAATGGCATTAAGCAGTTTAACGCCATCTTTCATCGGTTTCTGGAAAGACTTACGGCCGCTGATAAGGCCCATGCCGCCGGCCCGCTTGTTGATCACGGCGGTCTTGACGGCCTGCTCGAGATCCTTTTTGCCCGAGGCGCCGCCGGAATTAATCAGACCCGCCCGGCCCATGTAATTGCTTATTACCTGGTAGCGGGTCAGGTCGATAGGATGGTCGCTGGTCAACTCGGTATAAACCTTCTCATCGGTTTTGGCAAACTTGAGGACCTTAAAACCGCCGTTGGTCTGCGGTTGTTTCTGTTTGATGATATCCGCTTTAATGGTTACTCCCAGGTGATTGGCCTGACCGGTCATGTCCGCGGCCACATGGTAGTCGGTACCATCATGCTTGAAGGCCGAATTGCGCAGATAAGCCCACAGGATACAGACCAGGCCCAGGCTATGAGCGTACTCGAACGCCTCGGCGATTTCCACAATCTGGCGGTTACTCTCGGGGGCGCCGAAATAGATAGTGGCTCCGACGGCGATAGCGCCCATTTCGAAGACCTGATCAACCGAGGCGAAGAGAATCTGATCGTACTTGTTGGGATACGTCATTAATTCGTTATGGTTGATCTTGACGATAAAGGGTATCTTGTGGGCATAACGCCGGGCCACCGATCCGAGGACACCAAGGGTTGAGGCCACTCCATTACAACCGCCCTCGATTGCCAGCTTGACAATGTTTTCGGGATCGAAATAAACGGGGTTGGGGGCGAAACTGGCCCCGGCCGTATGCTCGATCCCCTGGTCAACCGGAAGGATGGATAGATAGCCGGTTCCAGCCAGACGTCCGTGATTATACAAAGTCTGCATATTCCTCAGCACTGTGGCGGGCCGGTCGGAAATCGACATGACCCGTTCGACATAGTCCGGTCCCGGAAGATGCAACTGGTCTTTACTGATGGTTTTGGACTTATGGTTGAGCAGATTGTCGGCATCATCACCCAGCATTTTGGTTATTTTGTCTATCATGATAAACACCTCGCAGATTTTTCGAGCAAAGTCCTTTTGCCCGGTTTATTGTTATAATTATAGTTTAACCGCTATCGCCAATCCATCGCGGATTGGAATTATCGATGAAAATATATCTTTTGATGCAAATAATCTTTTATTGAATTCAAGAATAGTCCTGGCTTCCTCATCGGGATTCGGCTCGAGAATCCGTCCGTGCCGGAGGACATTGTCGGTGATAAACAATCCCCCGCGGCGAAGTCTTGGAATGGCCAAATCAAAAGCCTCGAGATATTGCTCTTTGTCGATATCGTTTAAGATAATATCGAAAGGGCCGTCAAACTGCCGGATAATATCCTGGGCCCGTCCAATCCGGAAGTCCACCATGGCCTCAAATCCGCCGCGGCCGAGATATTCCATGGCCCGGTCACGATTTTTTTCGGATCCCTCGCTACAGACTATTTTCCCCCCGGTTCTCATACCCCCGGCAAACCAGTAAGCGGAATATCCGAATCCCGAACCCATTTCAAAAATATCGCGGGCATCAACCAGCAGAGCCATCTGGCGCAGAAAGGTACCGCACATCGGACCGATAATCGGGAAATGATTCTCGCGGGCATAAGCTTCCATCTCAAGTAGAACCTGATCGCGTTCCGGCAGGGAATTGAGAATGTATTCATTGAGACGGGGTTCGGTAATATGCATCCGCTTTGCTCCCGATCATGGTGATCCGCGTGGCGATAAAACTTACCGGGAAGAAAATCCCTTTCTTCCATAACCGCCGGCGCAGAATTTAAACAGAGCCCGGAAGGGCATTCAAATTGTTATTTTCCTCTATCTGGTAATTAAAGTATTCTGCAAACATTTCTGCAAGAAGATTATTCATTTCTTTCATGTCGATTTCTTCGCCGAGGAGATCGGCTATTGACCCCACCGGATATTCGGTAATTCCGCAAGGATTTATCAGATCGAAATATTTTAGATTGGTATTTACATTAAGAGCCAGTCCGTGATAGGTTATCCACCTGGAAACCGCCACCCCGATCGCCCCGATTTTATAATCATCGACCCAGATTCCGGTCGGGCCGGGCCGGGTTTCAGCTTCAAGGCCTATTTCCTCCAGAGTATTGATTACGAATTGCTCGAGATCGCGGAGATATTGATGAACATCACAACCGCGATTATGGAGATCAATGATGGGATACAGGACAGTCTGGCCCGGTCCGTGAAAGGTGATATCGCCGCCACGCTCCACTTCGAAAAGAGAGATACCCCCGTTCAGCAGTTTCTCAGGGGTGACCAGAAGGTTATCGGGGTCGGTTCCGCGGCCCATGGTAATGACGGGATCATGTTCGGTTATAATCAGGCAATCGGGGATTTTTTTTTGAGAACGTAAGGTAACCAGTTTTTTTTGCAGTTTCCAGGTTTCTTCGTATTTAGTTCTTCCCAGGTCGAACCTTAACAGGCGCCTGTAACCGTTTCCGTTCATAATATTTTATTGTCCTGCCAAATAGCGTTGCCGTCTGCCGATCAATAAATATAATACTTCTCAACAAATATCGGCGTCAAGCGGTTCCGTCATGATAACTCATTGGCGACATCCATAATTAAGTGTGTCAATCATCAGGCTTTTTGTAATTGATTTTACCCGATGCCGTTGTTATTATATAATCCATCTAAAGGGAAAGGTAATAAACGTGAGTATTGCGGAATGGTTTTCCGGATTGAATCCAATTATCCAGGCCCTGATTGCCACTATTTTTACCTGGCTTATGACGGCGGCCGGGGCCGCCGGTGTTTTTAGCGCGAAAGAATTATCGCGTAAGACCCTTGACGGGATGCTTGGATTTGCCTCCGGGGTGATGATTGCGGCCAGTTTCTGGTCGCTACTGGCTCCGGCCATCGAGATGTCGGAGAGTAAGAGTTTACCATCGTGGATTCCGGCCACCGCCGGTTTTCTACTGGGTGCGGCCTGTCTTCGCCTGATAGACAGGATTCTGCCCCATATCCATGTTGACTTCGCTCCCGGCTCGGATGAAGTTGAAGAAGAAGGAATCAAAACTTCCTGGCGAAGGACGACTTTGCTGGTTCTGGCCATCACCCTGCATAATTTCCCCGAGGGATTGGCGGTGGGAGTGGCTTTCGGAGCGGTCGCGGCCGGCTACCCGTCGGCCAACCTGGCCGGGGCAATCGCCCTCGGGCTGGGGATCGGGATACAGAATTTTCCCGAGGGAATGGCGGTATCGATGCCTTTACGCCGGGAGAAAATTTCCCGTCTCAAGAGCTTCTGGTACGGTCAGTTGTCCGGTCTGGTGGAGCCGGTCGCAGGGGTTCTGGGGGCGGGACTGGTTCTGGTCGCGCAGCCGATTCTTCCATACGCCCTGGCTTTTGCCGCCGGAGCCATGATTTTTGTCGTGGTCGAGGAATTAATCCCCGAATCACAGAGAGGGGGACACTCTCATGCCGCCACCTTCGGAGCCATTATCGGTTTTGCGGTCATGATGACATTGGATGTCGCTCTCGGGTAAAAATCGTAATCTGCTGTTATTCAATATCATAATAAAAGCCGGGAACTAAACCGCCGGTCATCTTGTTAAGTCTCAAAAGATGATTTATCTGGTCCAGATTTGAATTGCAAAATAAAATCAATCACATCCAAAGAAAGGTGATAAAAATGAAGACCAACATCGGCGGCCTTGATCGGCTGATCAGGATTATTGTCGGGGTGATAATTATCGCTCTTGGCTATGCTTATGGCAGTTGGTGGGGACTACTCGGAATAATCCCAATTTTAACGGCCGTTACCGGACTCTGCTGTTTATATGTGCCGTTCGGAATTTCCACCTGCAAAACCAAACACCGGGCCGAAAACTCATAAACCGATCCGATTATTAAAAATTTGAAAACTGAGGGGGATACAGGTATGTATGCTGAATTGCATGGAAAGCGGGCTCTTGTAACCGGCGGGTCACGCGGTTTCGGAAAAGCTATTGCCCTCCGTTTGGCCGGTGAGGGATGCCGGGTAATTGTCAATTATCGGAGGAGTCGGAGTGATGCCGAAGCGGTGGCCGGGGAAATCAGGGCCGCCGGAGGAGAGTCAGTGGCGCTTCGGGCCGATATGGGAAATGAAGAAGCTCTTGATCGCCTCTTCGATGAAATAAAAAATATTTACGGCGGAATTGATATTGTCATTGCCAATGCCGCTTTTGGAGTGCCCGGTCAGCTTATGGATGTCACTCGAAAACACTGGGATATCACCATGGCGGCCTCGGCCCGATCTCTACTGGATCTGGCCCGGCGGGCGGTTCCGCTGATGAACGGCGGATATGGCCGGATTATCAGTATCACCAGTGACGGCGGTCAGAAAGTTATCCCCGGCTATGGGGTGGTTGGCCCGGCCAAAGCGGCACTGGAATCGATTACCCGTGGTCTGGCATATGAACTGGCGGAGAAGGGAATTGTGGTCAACGGAGTTCTGGCTGGATTGGCCGATACCAAATCTGCCCGTTCCATTCCCGGGGCCGGGGAAGTTCTCGGCCATGCCCGTTATCATACCCCGGCGGGAAGAATTGTCGAGCCGGAGGATATTGCCCGGGTGGTGGCGTTTTTGGCTTCCAATGAAGCCGCTATGATATGCGGTCAGTTTGTGGTGATTGACGGCGGCCGGAATATTGTCGGTTAGAAATGTCAGGACGAATCAAAGAGACCATACTTACCAGATCCCCAGTTCATCCTTAGCCTCATCAGAGGCCATCTCCGCCGGGTCCCAGGGCGGGTCGAAAACAATATAAACATTGACATCGGTGACTCCCTCAAGTTCCTCGATTTTTTTCTGCACCATCATGGAAAGTTCCGGTCCAATCGGGCAGACCGGCGAGGTCAGGGTCATGGTAACATTGACCACGCCGTCTTTTTTTATATCGACATCATAAATCAAACCCAGATCGACCAGTCCGATATGCATTTCGGGATCTTCAATCGGGCTGATATGTTCCAGGATCAACTCGCGAGTCAGTTTCATAATTCACTCTATCGATGAAGGCATTGCCGGATGACCGATCTCACCGGCCTCAAGGGCATCGATCAGAGTAGTCCAAGACAGCAGGGCGCATTTGATACGGACCGGGAATTTCTTGACCCCCCGGAGAGCTTCCAGATCGCCCAGATCGAGATCTCCGGGGTCATATTCCTCGCCCTTTAGCATGGCTTTTATAATTGCGGCGATATGTTTGACCTCGGGAATAGTCTTCCCCTCAATGATTTCCGCCAGCATGGAACCGGAGGCTACCGATATGGCACATCCGACACAATTGACATAAACATGCTTAACTTTATCGCCGTCCATTTTTACTTTTATTTCGATTTCATCGCCGCAGACCGGATTATGCCCCTGGTTGATATAGTCGGGATGCCTTACCAGATTATGTCCCCGGGGATAGCGGTAATGCTCCATCAGGATATCGCGGTAGAGATCAGCCAGATTTTCAGACATGACCAAAATACCTCCGGGCCTCTTTGAGAGCCTCCACCATGGTATCGATATCATCGAGGGTATTGTAAATGTAAAAACTGGCGCGGGCCGTGGATGAGACACCCAGCAAACGAGCCAGGGGCTGAGCGCAGTGGTGTCCGGCCCGGATGGCGATTCCGTACGAATCAAGGTACTGGGCCAGATCGTGGGGGTGGATAGCAGAATCGATGAACGAAATGGCTCCGCCTCGAAGTTCGGGATTTTTGGGTCCGAAAACTTCGATATGTTTCAAACTGGCGAGTTTTTCCAAAGCGTAAGCAGTCAATTCCATTTCATGTCGGCGGATATTTTCCATGCCCAGGTTGATCAGATAATCCAGAGCGGGGGAGAAGGCGGCGGCATCGGCAATATTGGGTGTTCCGGCTTCGAATTTGTAAGGCAGATCGGCCCAGGTGGCGGATTCGAAGGTGACGGCACTGATCATCTCGCCGCCGTACTGAACCGGCTCCATGCTTTCCAGAATTTCTTTTTTCCCATAGAGGATTCCGATTCCGGTTGGCCCGAGCATTTTATGGGCCGAGAAGGCCAGGAAATCGGTATCCAATTCGACAGCATTAACCGGCATATGGGGGACACTTTGAGCGCCGTCGATTAAGACCAGGGCGCCGCGCCGGTGAGCCAGGTCGATGATTCTATCAGCCGGATTAATGGTCCCGAGGACATTCGACATCTGGGTCAGGGCCACCAGCCGGGTGCGGGTATCGATGATGTCCTCAAGATGATCCAGCACCAGGAAACCATCGTTGTCAATCGGGATATATTGCAATTCAGCCCCGGTATCGCGGGCGAGGATTATCCAGGGGATGAGATTGGCATGATGCTCCATATGGGTGGTAACGATGCGATCCCCTTTTTTTATGTTGGCCCGGCCCCAGGATTGAGCGACCATATTGATGGCCTCGGTGGCGTTACGGGTGTAGATGATTTCCTCGGATTTAACTCCGCCGATGAATTGCGCGGTTTTTTCGCGGGTGGTCTCGAAGGCCAAGGTCGCTTCCTCGGCAAGGGTATGCAACCCCCGGTGAACATTGGCGTTGTGCGCCCGATAATAATCATCGAGAGATTTCAACACCGAGATCGGTTTCTGGGTGGTGGCGGCGCTGTCAAGATAGACCAGCCGGTGGCCGTTGATTTTCCTCTGCAGAATCGGGAAATCCCTTTTTATTAGGGCCGGATCGAATTTATTCCGATTAACAGTAGCCCTGGATTTGGTTATCGTATGCATAAAAAATTATTCCGGTTTTATATGCGTCAATATCGTTTCAGCGATACCATGACATCGCCATTTACAACCATGGTTTTATAGGTTTTGATATCCATTATGGCCGGCAGTTGCATGGCCCGTCCGGTTTTGATATCGAACCGCGCCCCATGGCGCGGACACTGAACCTCGCCCTGAATGACTTTACCGTCACCGATGATGCCGTTGTCATGGGTGCAGGTATTGTCGATTATATAGACCTGGTCTTTTTCCCGGGCGACCAGCAGTTGTTTACCGCCGATCTCGAAGACCCTGGTCCGGGCTTCCTGCAGGTCATCGAGGCGGCAGACCCTGATATATTCCTCAGTCATTATCTTCTCCGGTCAGCTTGCCGACCACCATATTCCTGAGAGTTTCCCGGAGTGATTCCGGAAGCTCATTGATCATCGGTTCGACAAAACCGGAGACCACGGTTTTAACTGCTTCCTGATTGGAAATACCCCGACTTCTGAGATAAAAAAGCATCTCGGGATCGATCGGACCCATAGTGGCTCCGTGAGTACAGCGAACCTGATCATTGAGAATTTCAAGCTCCGGGATGGATTCTGCTTTCGTTCCCGGATTGAGAAGCAGGTTACGATTGATTTGGTAGGCTTCACAATTACGAGCCTGTTCGTCGATTTTTATCAGACCGGTGTAAGCCGAAACCGCTTTATCTTTCAAAATGACCCTGAAATCGATATTGGAAAACGATTCATCGGCCCGGTGTTCATGGAGGGTATGGTAATCGAAATGCTGATCTTTGCCGCCAAAGACGATTCCGGCGATACGGCTTTCGGATCCGCGGCCATTGAGAACGGTTCCGGTGTTGACCTTGGATACCGAACCGCCCAGAGCGCCGAGGGCCGAGAAAATATTGGCACCATGATCAACGCGCGAACGATAGGTGATATAGGCACGGCAATTGTGCGGCAGACGTTGCAGGTTGGCATAACGGACTCGCGATGCGGCTCCGGCGAAAATTTCCACGGCACTGTTGAGTAAGCCCTCGCCCTCGGTAATCTGACCATGATAATCGTCAATCAGGGTGACTTCGGCGTTCTTTCCGACGATGACCAATAATCTTAAAAATGTTGCCGCTCCGACCGGGTGACGATGCAATTGAATCGGTTTTTCGATAATGGTATTATCGGGAATATAAAGAAACAAGCCCGAATTCCAAAGGGCGGAATTCATGGCCTCGAATTTCCCGAAATCACTTCCGATAAGATGACCCAGATGGTTACCGACCAGGTTTTCGTTTTCAAAGACAGCCGTGTTGAGGTCTTTGAATATAATCCCGGTTTCATTCAATTCGGGATTCAACATGGCGATCGTCATGAGGTCGGGGCGGTTGTAACCGTAACCGGCGAATTCGGCTTTTAGCAGGTCTTTGTCCAGACCGGATAAATTGGATTGAACCGAGTGATTAGTGGATATTTTATGCTGGTTATCGAGAAGAAATTGGGCCGGGTCAGTATATTTCCAGAGATGGACCACCCGGTCGGGAAGATTACTCTCGAGATATGCGGCCCAGTCGTTTTTGCGTTTATTGTAAAGCCATTTTGATTCTTTATCAGAGGCTTTTCTAAATGCGGTCGTTTTAGTTGCCATTACAGCTCCTCAATCTTTTTACCAGGATCGGTCCTCAGCCGACCGATCCTTCCATTTCGAGTTCAATCAATCGGTTCAGCTCAACGGCGTATTCCATCGGCAGTTCTTTGGTAAACGGTTCGATAAAACCATTGATTATCAGCAGACGGGCTTCATCTTCGGATAATCCCCGGCTGGTCAGATAAAAAATCTGTTCCTCGGCCACTTTACTGACCCGGGCTTCATGTTCGATCCGAACGTTATCGGCATCGATTTCCATGGTCGGGTAGGTATCGGAACGCGAGGCGTCATCAATTAACAGAGCATCACACTCTACGGAGATTTTGCTGTTTTCGGCGCCGGGATAGACCTTGGCCAGGCCGCGGTACGAAGCTCGTCCACCGGCCTTGGAGATCGATTTGGAAGTGATCCGGGAACTGGTGTCGGGAGCGGCGTGGATAACTTTGGCCCCGGCATCCTGATGCTGGTTCTTTCCGGCGAAGGCAATGGAAAGAATTTCGCCTCGAGCTCCCTGACCGACCAGATAGACACAGGGGTATTTCATGGTCAGTCTGGAACCGATATTTCCATCAACCCATTCCACGGTGGCATGGCTGTGTGCCACCGCCCGCTTGGTGACCAGGTTGAGAATATTATGCGCCCAGTTCTGGATGGTGGTATAGCGGATATAAGCACCATCCAGGGCGATCAGTTCCACGACCGCCGAATGGAGCGAATTGGAACTGTAAACCGGAGCCGTACATCCCTCGATATAATGCACCCGGGAACCTTTATCGGCGATAATCAGGGTTCGTTCGAACTGGCCCATGTTTTCGGCGTTAATCCGGAAATAGGCCTGGAGCGGGATCTTTACATCAATTCCCGGCGGGACATAAATGAATGAACCGCCCGACCAGACGGCCGAATTGAGGGCGGCAAATTTGTTGTCGGCCATGGGTATAACGGTGGAAAAATATTTTTTAACGAGTTCGGGGTGTTGCTTTAAGCCGCTGTCCATGTCAAGAAAAATCACGCCCTGTTTTTCCAGGTCTTCCTTGAAGGAATGATACACCACTTCCGATTCATACTGGGCCGAAACCCCGGCCAGAAATTTGCGTTCGGCTTCGGGGATACCCAGTTTTTCAAAGGTGTTCTTGATATATTCAGGAACATCTTCCCATGATTCGCCGCGTTTTTCGATTGGTTTGATATAGTAGTAAATATTGTCAAAATCGATGGCATTGAGAATTTCGGTATTTCCCCAGCGAGGCATCGGTTTGGCCAGAAAAGTATCTAAGGCCCGGTGCCGGAAATCACGCATCCAGTCCGGTTCCTGTTTCATGCGGGAGATCATTTCGACGACTTCATGATTGAGGCCCTTGGCCCCCTTGTGGAAATACTCCTCGGGATCGTGGAAACCGTATTTTTCGGCATAATTATCGCCGATATCGGCAATACCGGCGTTTTTTTTCAAAACCTCACTCATACTTACACCCCGACTTCCTCGATGGCCTCGGAATGAAGCCAATCATAACCCTGATCTTCAAGTTGCAAAGCGAGTTCCGGACCTCCGGCCCGGACAATCCGTCCCTTTATCATAACATGCACCCTATCAGGTTTGACATAGTTGAGCAGGCGCTGGTAATGGGTCACCAGGAGAACGGCGCCATCGGGCCGGGCCGATTCATTAATACCGCGGGAGACTATCTTAAGAGCGTCAATATCGAGTCCCGAATCGGTTTCATCAAGAATTGCCATGGTTGGTTTCAGCATGGCCATCTGCAGAATTTCCAGCCGTTTTTTTTCGCCGCCGGAGAAACCATCGTTGACATAGCGGGTGGCAAAGGCCTTGTCGATTTCCAGGCGCTCGAATTGCTCTTTTAAATCTTTGCGAAAGTTTTTGAGGGCGGGCGATTTTTCTCCTTCCCGGGCTTTAATGGCCGCCCGCAGGAAATTGGCCACCGAGACCCCGGGGATTGCAAGCGGGTACTGAAATCCCAGAAAAAGACCGGCCAGCGCCCGTTCGGTGGCATCCATTTCCAGCAGATTTTTACCGTTAAGATGAACCTCTCCGGAAGTAATGGTATAGTTGGGATGTCCAGCCAGGGCGTTGGCCAGGCTGGATTTACCGGAACCGTTGGGGCCCATCAGGGCATGTTTCTCGTTCTGGTGAATTTCAAGGGAAACACCCCGGACGACTTCTTTACCTTCCACCTCAACGTGGACATTTATGACCGATAATATCTTCTTTGTTGCCGTCATAATTACCTCATTATTATTGGAATCACAATCATAATTTACTCAGGATCTATTTCCCCGGATTGTCCGGTCCGGCAGTCTGGTATCGAGAATGGGATTCAAGGCTCCGACGAAATTCAGATTGCCGGCCGCCAGATCGGCCAGGGTGACTTTATTGAGAATGCCGCTAATAAAGCGGTCGAAAGTATTCCATATATTACGAACGGTGCAATCCTGGTCGTGAACACAGGCATCGCTATTGCCGCTGTATCTCCGGCAGTGATGCGGACCGTAGAAGCGATCGCCAAGCACCCGGAAAATTTCACCCAGCATCATTTCGGTGGCGGGTCTGGCCAGGACATAACCGCCGTTGCGACCGCGCATGGCCTTGAGAAGCCCGGCCTGTTTTAAAATCATCAGGAGCTTTCCGGTGTAGGGAATAGATAGACCTTCCTTTGTACTGACTTCAGGAAGGGTCAGTGGTTTGCCGTTATCGCTTATGGCGAATTGCAACATACACCGGAGGCCGTATTCTTCTAATGCTGTAATCTTCATAACTTATCCTTATAGCAGGCCTTTTAATAACATACGAATACTATACATAAAAGTAAAGTAAAAAGTTCCCAGGCTGAATATTTGAATTCGTCAACGATCCCGACATTCCCGATAAGTTATTATGATTAAATGATATACGAGGATCCGGATTCTGATTAAGGGGGGCGGGGAAAACAAATCCCTCTTTCATTTACGGTTTGGAATAATCCTGTGACCGGGGACGGATTTCTGCGTGTGACGTGTAATACAATAATTGGAATAACAATTCCAATATATCAATAATCAAAACTCCGTTTCTTCCCGTATTATACCATTTTCTGCTTGACAGAAACATAGTTTTGGATTTATATTATAATATAACTGGGAGGTTTTTTTATTTTAATCACATCAGAGGGGGTAAAGGGTTCCCGATGGGCATCAGGCTATAAATAATTGACTTATAAAATAAAGCAAACCGCCTGAAAATAATAGTACTAACCTATCACAGCCCAAGGAGGGATTTGATGAAACCTATTTCGCTCCTTCTTGTCTTGGCCGCTTTAATTCTGATAGCCGGACAAGCCAACGCCATAACCTTCCGAGTTGAAGCCGATCCGGAAATCGATCCCGGTGTTCTGGAAGTCGGGGTTCCTTTTACCATCGACATTTACATGAACAACAATGATGGTTTCCAGCATTCCGGTTACAGCTGGCCTTTGTACTTTTATAGTCCGGATCAGAGTATCACTTATGCCCAGCACTGGAATGTGCAGGGTTTCAGCGCCAAGACACCCACCTACCCGGCCGTCAGCTATAATGACAGTTCCATTCTTATTGTCAATGATTTCAATACCTTCTGGAATTTTGTATTTGATCTGTGGGGTTTTGGCTGGGATGGAAATCTGCCGGACACCTTTAATAACACCGTGGCCTCGACAACCGGCTGGCCGACCGATCTCGGCGAGCAATTGTATTTTCGGTTTGCCTTTAAAATCGATGATGCCGGGACGTTCTGTATCGATTCCTGCAGTGTTCCCAATGTGGAGCCTCCCGGAAAATTTGACTGGTTGTTTGAACCGGATGGCTCCAATTATCCGTTTTACGGGCCGCATTGCTGGACAATCGGTTGCGTAAATGATTATGACTGTGATGGTATTCCCAACGCCGCTGACAATTGTCCCATGATAGCCAATCCCGATCAGGATGATGTCGATGAAGATGATATCGGCGATGTCTGCGATGAATGTCCGTATGACCCCGATAACGATGCCGACGGCGATGGTTATTGTGCGGATGTGGATAATTGCCCGTCGACATATAATCCCAATCAACAGGATAACGATGGTGATGGGGTCGGTAATGCCTGCGATAACTGTATATCGATATATAATCCATTGCAGGAGAATGCCGATGGCGATAATTATGGTGACGCCTGCGATAATTGTCCCGGTGTCGCCAATAATGATCAGGCCGACGGCGATTTCGATCAGGTCGGTAATGTCTGCGACAATTGTCCAACCGATTACAATCCGGAGCAGGATGATGTGGATAATGATGATGTCGGCGATCTATGCGATAATTGTCCGGATGTGGCCAATCAGGATCAGCTCGATAATGACAATGACGAACTGGGTAATGCCTGTGACAATTGCCCCGATGATGTCAATCCGCTTCAGGAAGATGGCGATGGCGACGATGTCGGGGATATATGTGACAATTGTATCAGCACCCCCAATACCGATCAGCAGAATTCCGACAGCGATGAGTATGGCAATGCCTGCGATAATTGCCCGACCGTAACCAATCCCGATCAGGCCGATGGCGACAGTGATACGGTGGGCGATGCCTGCGACAATTGCCTGGCGGTGGCCAATCCCGGGCAGGAAAACTCGGATACGGACAGTTGGGGAAATGCCTGTGATAACTGCCCTGATGTGGCCAATGAGGATCAGGTCAATTCCGATGAGGATACTTTTGGCGATGCCTGCGACAACTGCCCGGATGTGACCAACCAGGATCAGGCCGATGCC
>JAFGTT010000001.1 GCA_016933955.1 Candidatus Zixiibacteriota bacterium | reverse complement strand
ATATGACCAATATCCGCCGCCATTTTGGCGATAGCAATATCGTGTTCACATCTCATATTACCTGTCAACGCCGCCCTATTCTTTTGGAGCATGGTGATTTATTGATTACGATTTTGTCTCAATATGAGCATTCTTTGATAGCATGGGTTATACTTCCTGATCACTTCCATTGCATTATTGAGGGTCATGGTAATAATTTGTCAAACCTATTCAGGAGAATAAAGCTATCTTTTTCAGCGCATTACCGAAAGCGTATAGACCATTCCTTCGGGCGGGCGTGGCAGTATCGTTTCTGGGATCATATCATTCGAAATCAGGATGATTTAAATAATCATATTGATTATATTCATTATAATCCTGTCAAACATGGGTATTCAAGAAGCCCGTTTGAATGGGCGTTTTCGTCAATTCATAAATATTATCAACAGGGATATTATCAAAGGGATTGGGGTACACGGACGCCGATAGATATTATTGGTGATTATGGTGAATGATTAAAATGTCGAAACCGCAGGGGTTTCGACCTACTGGACTCTGGACTAAAATGTCAAAAGAAAAATCCACAATGGGGAAAAATATCAAGAAATACCGCCAAAAGCTAGGAATATCACAAGATAAGCTTTCTAAACTTGCCGGTATGACTTTTCATACTATTACAAAAATTGAGTCAGGTGCCACACTAGACCCAAGAATTGAAACCGTTAAAATAATAGCCGACGCTTTAGGCGTTAGCATTGACGATTTAATGAAGTAATTATGAATGTAATAAATAAAATTATTGGATATTGGCTTGATTGCATTAAGCATGAAGATATTTTAGCAAAGGACATTTCTATAAACGTGCGCACAAAGCCGTACTTTATCCTTTTCAGCACGATCCTTTTATTTTTAGTAGATTAGAGAACAAGATATCTATTGCCGACGATAGAATAATCGACCTAATAAAGCGTTCTAATACTCAAAATGAGGAACTCTATTATGGTTATCCTCTCTTGTTTTATTTTGATGAACCGACAAAAAAAAATTATGTAGCTCCGCTTTTTGTCACGAAAATAAACTTTAGCAAGGATGGACAAAGCATTTTTTTATCTAAAGATGATCCAGTTCCAAATTGTGGAATACAGGCATTAAGTAAAATAGGATTGCGAACGGAAGAAATTGCAGAAGTAAATCAAGAATTTGAAAAAATATTTAAAGGAGATATTTCCAACCCCAAAATACTTGTTCAAAAATGTATAGATATTCTCCTTGAAGAAACTAATTTTTCGATCAATGAAGAAATAAATCCTCAAGAATTGACAAACACCCATAAGCTTTCTAAAACAATGAGCATTGGGTTATACAATAAAAGTCTCATTTTTGTTGGCCAGGACACGGGTTATAATATGAGTCTCATTGAAGACTTAATGAATTTAAAAACAAAAATGGACATAGAAGGAACAGCACTTTCTTTTATAACGAACGAAATCAAACACATTGATAATGCTATCAACTTTAATAAATCATTGGTGTTGCCATTTTCATTAAATGACTATCAAATAAGTGTACTTAAAGGTGTATTTGAAAATAAAGTATCTGTCATTACCGGACCACCCGGCACAGGGAAAAGTCAATTTATAATGAACTTGCTTATAAATTTATTTCTAAACGATAAAAAAGTTTTATTTGTATGTCATACAAATGAAGCCGTCGATGTAGTTAATGAAAAGATAAATAGCGATTTTCAAAATCTACTTTTTCGTACTGGTAAAAAAGAGTTCAGGCAAGACTTAACGAGAAAATTTAATGAGCTTTCTTTGGATTCTCAGAAAAAGACAAATAGCGCCGCAATATCACTCAAGAGAATAAATCTTCTTTGGGATAATATCGTAAGTAATAAAAAACTGCTCTTGAAGATTGATGAACTTGAAGAAAAGGTAAATGAATTATATGAATTACAAAAAATTAAAAAAAGTATAATTTTATTCTTTAAAATAAAATATTATTTGTGGAAGCTTCAAAGAATACCTCGAAAAATAAATGTAGAAAAGGAGATAAAAAGAATAGAAAAAGATTTTTTCAGATCATCAAGAGAATATGTAAAGTCCATTTATACAAGAAAAATATTTAAGAAGTGGGGAGCATCTAATAAGGTAAAAGACTTTTTACATGAGGTTGAAACTACAAGATTTCACGAAGATATAAGTGATAGTTCCTTTGTTAAAGCTCTTGATGTACTGAAAATCTGGTCATCAACACTCAAATCTCTGAATAGAACATTTCCTCTTACTGCTGGTATTTTTGATTATGTAATTTTTGATGAAGCTTCACAGATAGATTTACCGTCTGCCGCTCCGGCTCTTTATAGAGCTAAAAATGTTGTGGTAGTAGGAGATCCTATGCAACTTTCCCATATTGCTGGAATCACTAAAGATTTAGATAAAGAAATTGCAAAAGCATATAGCCTGCAAGACCAAGAAAACTTGTATCCATCAAAAATAAGATATTATGATGTTTCGCTTTATCGTTGCGCTGAATCTTGTTTAAGCAAGCCACCTATTTTACTTGCTAAACATTATCGTTCGGAAGATCAAATAATTGATTTATGTAATCAAGTGTTTTACAGCGGGAAATTGAGCGTTTCTTCAAATCTTAACCATGCGAATTGGCCAAATAGTTTACCTTTGGGGATTCAATGGGAAGATTGTAGCGGAACAGTGATAAGGCCACCGAGTGGTAGCAGAATTAACAAAGATGAGGCGTTAAAAGTAAATGATGTTTTTCAGAAAATTATAAAAGAAATTAAAAATTCAAACTTATCGATAGGAATCGTAACTCCATATTCACAACAACAAAATGAAATTTATCGTATAATTACTAAAACAACACCACAAGATATTATGGAAAAACATAATGTTAAAGTGCTTACTGCTCATAAGTTTCAGGGCTCTGAAAAAGACATTATGATTTTTTCTATGGTTCTATCCTCAAAAGGAAATGGAAATAATGATCGTTGGTCTAATGCTCACCCTCAAATACTAAATGTTGCATTATCACGAGCAAAATATTTATTATACATTGTTGGAGATAAACAATTTTGTTTTACAAGAAATGGAATTCTAAAAAAAATTGCAAAAACTTATGAACAAATTAAAAAACAAGAAAAACTTGAAGAACAATATTTTTCTGTTAAATTTGATTCACCAACAGAACTTTTACTTTATCAAAAATTACAAGGGGTTGATTTTGACTCATTTGGTTATAAACTCATTCCGAAATTTATTACAAAAAGATATACTTTGGATTTTGCATTAGTCGGAAAAAAGAAGTTAGATGTTGAATGCGATGGGTTTAGAAATCATAATATTGTTGATGGATTACCAGTGATTGAAGATATTGAGAGAGACGAGTATTTAAAAGATAAAGAAGGGTGGGAAGTAATAAGATTTCCAAATCATCAGATAATTACAAAATCTAATTTTGTAATAGAAAAGATTTTAGATAAAATTAAAAAAGATTTGCCGTCAAAGTCAGTAGAGCCGAATAAGTAGCTAAAAGTTAAATTTATCAATATGGCCGAGTGGTTTAACTTTAGTCGCGTTTCCTAAGTTACCACGCCCCCGCCATTTTCCCCACCAAACCGCCCTTAATCCATTCCCCACCCCGATTTGTATGAAAACCCCTGCGCCCCAAAACATCCGGCAAAAAATCTTTTTACTGACAAAACGAACCCATTTTATCGAAAAACTTTTTACTGAGGAAACGAACCCATTTTTAAAAAAATATCCGGAGGATGAAACGAACCCATTTTAAATATAAGCCGGACAACTACAACATGTTACCTGATCCATCACTCCGCCCGGCCGCCGGGGGTGATACCCTTTTCCGTGATATACGCCGTCACCAGCTCTCTCGGCGTGATATCGAACGCCGGAGAATAAGTCCTGACTCCTTCCGGCGCCGTTTGCACCCCGCCCCAGTTGGTTATCTCCAGCGGCGAACGTTCCTCGATCGGGATATCATCGCCGGTCGCGATCTCATTATCGAAGGTCGAATACGGCAGGGCCACGTAAAACGGGATTCCGTGCTCTCTGGCCAGGACCGCCACCGAATAGGTGCCGATCTTGTTGGCCGCATCGCCGTTTTTGGCCACCCGGTCGGCGCCGACAATAACCAGGTCGATCTTCCCTTGCCGCATGACCATCCCGGCCATATTGTCGCAGATCAGGGTCACCTCGACTCCCTCCTGCATCAGCTCCCACGAGGTCAGCCGGGCGCCCTGGAGAAGCGGCCGGGTTTCATCGGCATAAACACGGACTCTTTTACCGTCTTTCCGGGCGGCATAAATCACCGCCAGGGCCGTCCCGCTTCCGCCGGTGGCCAGCGCCCCGGCGTTGCAGTGGGTCAGGATCGTATCGCCGTCCTTGATCAGCTCCACCCCGTTGCGGCCGATCGCCTCGCAGAGAGCCTTATCCTCGTCGAGAATCGCCTGCGCCTCGGCCCAGATGGCTTCCCGGAACGCCCCCTTATCCTCGCCCGGAAATTCCCGGATCACCTTCATCACCCGGTCCACCCCCCAGCCCAGGTTGACCGCGGTCGGACGGGCCTTCTTGATCTCACCCGCCAGACTGCCCAGGACCCCTTTGTACTGCTCCACCTTCATAGCCACCTCGACCTCGGCCGCCGCCGCCACCGCGAACGCCCCCGCAATCCCGATCGCCGGCGCCCCGCGGATTTCCAGTTTCTTGATGGCGGCGATTATATCGCGGTAGTCGTCGTACTCATGGTACACCAGTCTGGTCGGCAATTGGGTTTGATCGAGGATTCTTACCCTTTTTCCGGCCCGTTCGATAACGGTAAAATTCATTGCTTATTCTCCAATTATCTGGACCACCAGCCGGCGGCGGCGGTTGCGATTATCGAAATCGAGGAAGACAATATTTTGCCATGTCCCCAGGTGCAGATGGCCATCGGTGAATGGCACGGTTATATCCGGCCCGATCAGGGCCGAGCGCATATGCGAAAACCCGTTGCCGTCATGCCAGGTCCGATCATGATTGTAGGCCTTATCCGAGGGCAGGATTTTCTCGAAAAACTCGGGCAAATCCTCCAGAAGACCCGGCTCGTACTCGATCGTGGTCAGACCCGATGTGGCCGAGGGGGTAAAAACGGTGACAATCCCGGACTTGATCCCGGATTTCTCCACTTTCTGACGGATTTCATTGGTGATATCGACCACATGGCAGTACCCCTGGGAGTCGAATTCTATTTCCTCGGTGATAACCATGAGTTAAATATACAGGTTTCTTTTTATCTTTTTGGTGGTCGTCTTTTCCAGTTCTTCCAAACGGATTTCGAACCGGGCGATCCGTTTGTGCGCGGCCAGGCGGCTGTTGACCAGGTTCACCTCGCGGGCGATAATATCGCGGACCTGTTCCGGTCCCGGGTCACCCGAGATATCATTCTGGGTGGCCAGTTTGATCTGTTCCAGATCCGGCACCACCACGGCCCAGATTTCCTCGCCGATTTTGGCGCTTTTATTGCGACCCATAACCAGCGATTCGAGGACATTTTCCGAGAGGTTAAGTTCCGATTCGATTTCCTCGGGATATATATTCTTGCCGCCGCCGCTGACGATCAGATTTTTCTTCCGGCCGGTAATATAAATATGACCATCCTCGATCTTGCCCAAATCACCGGTAAACAGCCACCCTTCACGGAGCAGTTCCGAGGTGGCTTTGGGATTGTTGATATAACCGGGAGTGTTCTGGGGCCCGCGGACTTTGATCTCGCCGACACCGTCAGCCGATGGGTCGTCCACTTCCACCTCGATGCCAGGCAGGGGCGGCCCAACCGACCCGAACTGGATATCATTGGCGCGGTTAACCGAAACCACCGGCGAGCATTCGGTCAACCCATACCCGGGCAGGAAGTTGAAACCGATCATATTGAACCATTCGGCCACTCTCGCCGGAAGAGGCGCGCCGCCGCTGACCAGCAACCGGATACTCCCCAGTCCGGCTTTTCGCCGAAGGTTTTTAAACAGGATTGTCCCCGGCTTTCTGCCAATTTTCCAGCCCATCCGGCTGGTTTCATAAAAGGCTTTCAGGGTCACGCGTTTCAACGGCGGCAATTCTTCGATCTTCCTCCTGATGGCATTGTAAATCTTCTCGAACAGGAGCGGCACCCCGATCAGGCAGGTGACCTTATTGGCGGCAATATCACCCAGAATATCGCGGGATTTGAGCGACCGCGCATAGACAATCGTCAACCCGGCAAAAAGGGGCAGAAGAAATCCGCAGGTGGCCTCGAACGTGTGATGCATCGGCAAAACCGAAAGAAAAATATCATCTTCATAAAGCGGCAGAGTCCGCACCATGGAATTGAGGTTCCCCAGCAGATTTTGATGAGTCAGAATAACTCCTTTGGGATCACCGGTCGTTCCCGAGGTAAAAATCAGGACCGCAGGATCCGAGGATTGTATTTCAACTTCGAAATTTTCTGATTTACCTGATAACCCCCGAAGTGTCCCGGTCCCCTCGCCGATCAGATTGAATAACTCGAATCCCAGAGCGTTAAGGATAATAAGATCGCTCACCGGCTGGAACCATCGCGGCGAACAGAAAAGAACTTTAAGATCGGCCACCCGAAAAAATCTGGTCAATTCGTTTGACGTCAACGAGGCGTCGATCGGCACCACCATCGCCCCTGCAGTCAGTATCCCCAGGTAGGCGACAGCCCACTCGGGGCAGTTCTCCGATAGAATCCCGACCCGGTCTCCCTGCCCGACACCAAGAGCCTTAAGGCCCCCGGCCAGACGGCTGACGGCGTTTTCCAGTTCCCTGTAACTGAAACATGGCGCGCGCCCGCCATTTCCGACCAGGGCGGTCTTATCCGGAAATTTCTGGCAACTTCGGAATATGGCCCCGTGAACAGAACGCGAGATCGGGGGGATTTCAATTTCCTGCTGACGCATGCGGATAATTTAATCAGGACAGGTCGAATCCGCAATTGCTTTCGCGTATAAAAATTAAGGGCCACCCGCCGGACTGGCGAATGACCCTCTCGAAACAAAACAGAAGTGGCGATTTATCAGTTCAAAGTCACTGTATGAGTCAGAGTTATATTACCCCGGGGATCGATATCCTGAGCCCTGATGGTAACCGATTCGGTCGTCCCGGACGCGGGGGTGTTCAATATGAATCCGGAAGCTTCTCCATAAAGGTTGGTCTTCTGGGTTCCATTGCTGACCGAACCGCCTCCGCTGACGGTGGCCACGATAGTGTGATCACCAAGAGGATTGCCCCAGCGGTCTTCGATAGTCACCGTGAAGGGCACCGCGGAACTGAAACCGACACTGGATTCAATATCCAGATTACAACCGCTGTAGTAAGCCGGTCCGGTTAAAAGCGTGCAGGGCACGGTGGTTTCGACAATACTGCCATAATTGGATCGAACGACATCAATAGCGCCGATACCGTCATCGGCCACGCCATTCAACGAATAGTCATAATCAAGAACCACCGAGGTCAGGTAAGTCTTGACCCTGGAGGCATGACAGCCATCCTGCACAACGCTGGAGGCCACCTCAAGATAGTCACTGCTGAGGAAAATATCGGTTTGATCGACGACGAAGTTGCGATTCAGGTCGCGAACTTCGACATAGAAAAATCTCATTGTCTGGCCATCAGCATTAACATGGGTCGGAAACAGGGTCAAACCCGAGGCCGGATCGGTCACGAACCAGAGGGTATCCGGAATCCAGCTGTTGATAAAATAGCCGGTATCGGCCAGTGTCCCGCCATTGGTGGAAGCATATATTTCCACGATACCATCGGCGGTCGGATCATCATAACCCGAGAGCCACCATGACATGGCAATACCCTCTTCACTTTCGGTCCGTCTCTCATGAGCGAGTATCGTTCCCTCATCGCAGGAGAAATAAACGACTGTGGAATCCGGGCAGGGATTATGATAAACATCGGAAAGCAGAGCGGTAATTTCTACCCGTTTGTTAATCCAGCCCCAGTACTGAGTGTTGCATATTTCCGCCCCCACAATAATCTCGGCCGGTGGTCCGGCATGAACCATAATCTGGGTCGCTTCCGACATGATCGTGGCCCCTTCATTGTAGGCCCTGACTCGAATGGTCCCCGATATGGTGCCCGATGATATCGGACAAACGGCCACCCCGGCAGAGTTGGTCAGGTCGACATAGGGACCGCCTGTGCCCGTGCCGCCCAGGTCTTCGCCGCCGCCCGGTCCATCGGTAATAATGAAATACACTGACGTTCCGGCCGGGGCCGTGTTGCCAAAAGGATCATAAACAGTGGCATAGAGCATGCCGTTTTCATAACCGCCTGTTCCGACAACAGCCAGGTGGATAGAGTCGGCCGACAAGGCGATACTGCCGACTTCGGAGTTGGGGTTGAGCTGTATGGTTATTTGGGCAAAACCATCGATTTCATCATCATCGACCGTGGCCCGGACATAGACCGCAATCGGATCATATCCGGCGGTATAAGTGACAACCACGGTTCCAGTATCGCCTTCGACATAGGCCACCGTATCGATCCATCCCACCGGATCCCAGGCACCGTTGGAGATGGCATCGATAACCAGGGCATCGACTCCGCCGCCGGTGAAATACCCGTCACCGTCGTTATCAAGAAATTTTTCTCCGGCCGCAAGGCGGACCATGGTTGATTCGGGTGCCGGATTACCATCACCATCGGTAATGATAATAACGACTTCGGAAGTGGAACTGCCGTCCGCCTCCAGCCTCCTTGGATTAGCCGCGATAGTAACATTATCCGAACTTACCGTGGTGGTATCGGGACCGGTGCCGGTGGTGTCATCATCGTCAC
This sequence comes from Candidatus Zixiibacteriota bacterium, assembly GCA_016933955.1. Lineage (NCBI taxonomy): Bacteria > Pseudomonadati > Candidatus Zixiibacteriota > Candidatus Zixiibacteriota bacterium. The sequence continues at coordinate 54,525 of JAFGTT010000001.1, read as the reverse complement.
CCGTTGACGCCACCATGACATTGACCGTCGCATAAATTTCATCCGACAGCCAGGCGGTGATGGTGGTTATCCCGGCATCAGTGCCGTGGAATACCGTCGCCGCGTAACCGTCCTCATCGGTGGTGTCGATTGAAGGATTGCAGGAACCCCCGGTATCAACGGTGAACATAACCACGCGGTTGGGAAGCGGGTTGGTCCCATCGGACACAAAGGCTTCCACAATTGCCTCATCTCCAACCTCAACGGCTGATGGAGAGGCCGTCACCGATTCAACCTGGAGAGCGCTGTTGGAATCGGAGTCGCTTGACGAGGAATCGCAGCCGCCCAAAATAAAGGCCGGAATAACTGCCAACCCCATCAAAAATAGCATCATTATTGATGACTTTTTGCTCTTCATTAGAACTCCCTATCTGATTTTGATTATTATTTCCTGTTTAATTTTGAATTCATGATTCTGATATTATTATCGGTAGATCGGCCGCCTTTTTAAGACAAAAAACCCGCCTATTGGCGGGTTTTTTTTGTAAATTTAAATATCTTATGGCCCCGTGTCGGCCAGATCGTTTTCCACCACCGTCGGAGTGACGAAAATGACCAGATCACGATTTTCAATCTTCTTCTGAGAATAACGGAAAAGAGCACCCAGAAGCGGGATGTCTTTGAGAATTGGGATTCCGGTGACTGTCTCGACCTCATCCTGGGTGGTCAACCCGCCGATTACGGCGGTCTGGCCATTATTCACGACCACATTGGTTTCGGCATTATTGGTATTGATAATGATTCCCGATGATGCATCCGGTTCAAGAGTTGATCTCTCCGGCATCAAATGCATAAGAATCTGATTGTCAGCCGTTATGGTCGGCGTTACTTTGAGCATGGTTCCGACCTGTTCGAATTTTATGACGACATTTCCGGATTCATCGAATTGTTTAACAGGAACCTTTTGCCCCATCTGAATCCGGGCTTCCTTATTCTCAATGGTGGTTATTTCCGGGTGGGCGATAATTTTACCCTTGCCTTTGGTGATAATCGCTGATACCGCCGCATCAAGGCTCCAGCCCTGGGATGGGGCATCAACACTGAGCGTATAATCGATAGCCTTGTCGGTTACCCGATTGCCTGTCTGGGCCCCGGTCTGCGTGATAACCCGATCACCACTCTGGGTGGTTGATCCGGTGACCGACCAATCCACGCCCAGTTCATTATTGACATTATCATAAATTTCAAGAAGCTGAGCGGAAATTTTTATCTGCCGGGCCGGCTTATCCAGTTCCCGGATAAATTCTTCAACACGGGGCAAGTTGTCGGGAACTTCCTGCAGGATCAGGGAATTGGTATGTTTATCGGCATCCACCTTGCCGCGGTCGGACATGAGGGATTTAACCGACTCGACAATGTCCTCGGATGAGGTGTTGTTTAAACGAACAATCTTGACATCCAGTCGCACCAGCGTTTCCTGCTGTAATTTGTGTTGTTCCGAAGCTGTTTGCTGGTTACGATAGGCATCGGCCGGAAGGACCCGAATATAACCGGCTTCCTCGAAAACCACGGCCAGGTTATAAGTCTGTCCGATGATTTCCAGAGCCTGTTGCCAGCTGACACCTCTAAGGTTTATGGTAACGCTCCCTTGAACATCGGGGGCGACAACGACATTAACGCCGCCATAATCGGCTAGAAACCTGATGACCGATCTGATCTCGGCCGCCTGGAATGAAAGATTCTCAATCGGCTGAGTCGGATTCTGCTCCTGGGCCAATGCCGGCCCGAACAAACCGGCACTGAAGACTACAACCAGGAAAATCAAAAGGTATTTGTAAATTCGTGCTAATTTCATCGACTAACCTGCCTTTCATTCGCCATCTTCGAGATTAAGCGCCACCGTTCTGCTCCAGCCGTACTCAAAGAGTTGAAAGAGAGCTTTATTGGTGTATATTTGGGAGACATATCCTTTCTTGACTTTATCACCGGGTTTCAGAATGAAACCATAACCATCAATATCTTCAAGCAGGGCCCGGTTCTGACCATCGGTTGATTCCAGAATACCCACCAGTTTGGCGGTTTCAACATCCGGTAATTTCTTGAATAGCGGCCCATCGGTCTTTTTGGTTTCGTCAATTAATGAGGCAAAGGGATCACGAGAATTTCCGGGAGTGTATTTAATTACCATCCGCTTGGGAAATTCGGCGACAATAGTCCCTTTGAGCTTGGCCGGAATAGCCGGCTCGCGTCGAAAGCGGGAGGTCGGTTTCCGGGTCACTTCTTCCCTGGTCGGTTCGGTTCTTACAGCTTCGTCGTCGTCGTTCAGAACCAGCGGTTTAGTCGCCGGCGGCTCGGTTGAGACATTAGCCTCCGGAGTCCCCTGTTGCGGGGTATCAACCGGTTCCTTTTCGGCCGGTTTATTCACCACTTTTGGAGCTGGTGCAGGAGGATTATCTTTTGGTTGTAGTTTCTCGGCAAGGACCGTTTTGTCTTTGGCAACCGGGCTTTTTTCCACGCTGTCGCGATCAACCGGTTTGGGGGACGGCTGTTTCTTTTTTTGAACTGGCTCGTCTTTAACCGGTTCCGGCTGAGCCGTTTTCGGGTTTGCTTCCGGTTCATCGGAAACCGCCAACAAAGGCAATTCATCAGGAATTGTTGTCGCTGACGGGCTCGGCCGACTCATTTCCCGATCCATCAAATTCGATTGCCGGGCCTGATAATAAGTCGTTTCCGGCTCCCATGAGGCCACTTCGGTTGTCTCTATTTCTTGTGTCTGATTATCCGGTAAATTGACCGGAGCCGGACTTTTTTGAAGTGCCGGAACCGATTTTTCGGCTCGGACCGGTTCGGGTTCCGGGCGAACTTCTGGTTGACCCGGTGTAATATGAGTCTGGCCATTGCTGGACCAGGCCGGAAAGCTGGAAATTTCATTTTCGGGAATATAAACAAATACAGAATTACCCGCTTTTTCAATTCTATACACGGATTCCCTGTCCAAATCCATTACAACTCTGACCGTTTTTGTCGGTTCTATGGAATATTGACTGGTTCGAATCGATTGAACAATTGAAGCCGGTAATTCATGAAATGCTTTCTGACCCAGCATGTGGATGGCAGGAAAGATATCCACAATTATACGGAAATTCTTACCGTCTTTGGCTTCCTCAATCTGATGAGAGAACTGGTATGAACCGGCAGCGTTGATCTTGAGGACCATTTCACCATTTTTCCAGAACAATTGCAGTTCATCCACATCGGCATCGGCCATAACGACCGGCACCGCCAGTAACATTAAACATATCATGCTGATAATATATTTCATCTTCAATTTCCTCCCGCCTCTACAGAACCAGTTCCTGTAATCTCTCCTCAGCCCTTACAAAATAGGTGGAGAGGACAAATTTCACGTTCATGGTTGTCTTTTGATTGATTCCGGAGTCTTCGCTTTCCGAGGCCGAACCGGCCGTGTTGGCAATCGAAGTCGTTGTCAACTCAACTTCTGATAAATTGGCGATGAAGGGGAAATTGGCCACATAACCAATAAATTTTCCGAAATTATGGTAGGTTCCGGTCATTTCGATTTCAAATCCGGCCACATTATAAAAGTTTTCCGGTTTGATCGGCAAAGGTTCAATCTTCACGATTTTGGTTCCGGTCAAAGATGACGCGGTGTGAAGTTGAACCAAAAATGATGGAATCTGCCTGACTTCGGGCAGCAGCATTTCGATTTCCCGGTAGCGGGCCAGAAGGTCTTCATATTCCAGAGTGAGCGCATCCAGGGATTTCGATTTCATTTCGACGTTCTTCAAATTCGTAATCATAGTCGAATATTCCTGATTCATTTTGGTCAATCGCTCATCATAACCGGTGTACAGTTTAGAGTACCAGAAATAGGCAACAATTAGGAAGGCTGCCACACCCATCATTATTTTTTGATTTTTGGGATCTCTGAAATCCATGGTGCCTCGCTAGTTTATTTTCGATTCGGAACCGGCGGCCTGCTGGACAGCGAGTTTTTCCAGTTCTTCATCGGATAAATAATGCACATTGCAGCTTAATTTAAAATTATAGGCCTTTTGTTTGCCGAAAACGATCTCTTCGGTGTTTACCAGATCGACCTCATCGAAATAATCCGATCTCATCAGTTTGATCATAAATGAGGCCAGAGCATTAAGAGTAAAAGTGAAACCCTCGATCTCGGCCGGTATGACCGCGAGATTTGTTGCGGGTTGCACGGAAGTAGTGTCATTCTTGTCCTTCTTGACCGGAGCCTGTTTCTTGGCTTCGTTAAATTTCGAAAGCCAGACAAAATCGGGAACATCGGATGAAAGATCTTCCAGAATTCTGACCCAGGCGCTGCGATGCCGGTCCAGACGCTCGACGGCTTCCAGGCGATCGGTAATCTTGGCTTTGATATCCATCAAAGCATCGACCAGTTTGATATCCTTTTCAAGTTGAAGGGTACGGGCTCTGGCAATCGCCATCTGTCCATTCAACTCGTTGATTTTGTATAACTGCCAGCCGGTAATTGCCCCAAACATCAGTATAACGCCCGCGGCCGCGATGACTGCATAGATACCCTGTTTGCCCAGGGAGAAGCCCCCGGACCGCTTCATATACTGTTTGGGCAAAAGGTTTATATTTATCATCGCCATGGTCTTACCTTACCTTTCTCATCGCTAATCCGATAGGCACTGTCAGCAGCGGGGCGATTTTCTCCGGTTCCAGATACTGGAACATTTCCGGATCATAGTCTATATTCCGCAGCGGATTGAGAATTTCCAACGGGATATTGAGCTTGGACTGGAGATATTCCGGCAGGTATGGAACCAGCGCTCCTCCTCCGGAAAGAACCATCCAGTCGATCTTTTCCAGCTTGGCTTGGGTTTTAAAATACGAGAAAGCCAGTTCCAGTCCCGAAAGCAATTCATCGGTCGAGGAAACGATGGTTGCCTTGAGCATATCCTGATCAATGGAATCTTTCATTTCGCCCTTGATAGCCTTGGTGGCCAATTCCGCATTCAATCGGAATTCCTTCTGGATGGCGTTGTAAATTTCACGGGTTCCGGCGGAAATATCCCTGGTGGAATGATACAAACCTTCGTAGAGATATAAGACGTTGGTAACATCGTAGCCCATGTTAACCAGGACCGTGGTCCGGGTCGGATCAATTTCGTAATTGAACGCGTAGGCATTGAGAATCGCAAAAGCATCGACATCGACAACGACCGGTTGGAGGCCGGCATCAAGAATCAATTCTATATAAGAATTCAAAAACTCGTTCCGGGCGGCGACCAGAAGAACCTCGGATTTTTTGGTTTCCTCATCGACCCGGATTATATGATGATCCAGAGATACGTCTTCAACATCAAAAGGTGATCGCTGCTCGGCTTCAAACAAAATGGCTTGTTCCATTTCCGAACCGGATTTCTTGTCAATCACGAATTTATCGGTGATGACTCCATACCCGGATATGGAAACGACCACATTTTTGATTTTGGGATCGATTTCGTCTATCAAAGATTGGATATTGTAGATGACGGCTTCGCGGTCCTTAATCTCATCGGATACAATCGCCTCCGGAGGAAGTTCGCGAATTCCCAGAGCCGTGACCGAGTGACTATCCTTGTTCCTCTCCAGCTTGACAAGCTTGATGGAATTGGCACCGACATCGAGTCCAACCGTGCTTTTGCTGCCTCGTGAAAATAACATAAGCGTCTCTTATAAATATCTCTTTTGGTTCATCTTAGTATCTTATCGTCAAATACCACTCAAAATTAACCTCAACCACGACCTCATTTTTTAAAAGCATGGGGTTGTCCCAACCCCGTTTTTTAATATCTTGTAAATCTTATCGGATGATTGGCATGACAAATTAATGTCTTTCTTTATAATAAAAAACCCCTACGCCGAAGCGAAGGGGCTTACCGGAGGATGAGAAAGAGGGAGTTGGCTAATAATTATTGATATACTCCAACCGGGATTTGCCGGTTGCGGCTAAGACGCTGATTTGACCGGAGTTATAGACATTGTCGGCGTCACACTGAGACTGGATATCGATATTTCCCGAACCTGAAGCCGAGCCATTGGGCCGAAAAACGATTGATGAGTTGGCAAAAGTCGTTGCCAGATAAGTGAAATTGACCGGAAGAGTATCAACCTGAATAACAGAATCCCCACCCGCATCATAAGTTTCAGCAGTAAGATTGGCGATATCCCTAAATATACTGACGGTCTTGGCGTCTGAATCAAAATATAACCCATACGGATTTTTCTCCGAAATGGCCATTGACCGGGCCAGTCGAAGGTAAGAAACAACATCTTTGGCCTTGCCGCGAAACTGAATTCGCTTAATACTTTTATCGAATTGAGGAACGGCCATGGCCGCGACTATGCCAATAATAACAACTGTACTCAGCAGTTCCAGAATCGTTATTCCCCGATGTCCAAATATCTTTTTCATAATATTCACTCTCTCTTGAATCTTTGACCGAAAGCTTTTGCATAAATAATGCCTTTCGCGGAAAAATTTACTCCGGGACTGGTGTATTTATTCAGTCGATTGGCCGATAATGAGTTATCTGATGGAAAAAGAACATAAGACAAGGGAACCCGCATTTGGAATTGACTGTTATCTATTGATAAAGTATTGGGGATTGCCTATAGAAATAGAGATTCGCCAACAAGTGGTTGACAAACGCGGATAATAATGTAAATTGTTCTATATAAGTCAGTTACCTCCTTTTTCACCGACCATGGAAAGGAATTTGGATGCGAAACATTATTGCAATTAAGATTTCCAAGCTGTTGCTATTGTTATCATTAATACCTTCAGCAGGCATCAGCGCCGGTCCTGATATTTTAAAGCAAGATCCAATTGTTCTGGAAAAACCGAATACCATGCTTTCTGAGAAAGCTCGCGAATATCTAAACAATCAAACCGGGGAAAAGGTAAAAATCTGGGTCTTTTATAATGATAAAGGCGTCTTTAACTCACAGGATTTTGACCGGGCCGCGCGTAAAATCGAAATAAATGATAAAGCCGCACAAAGACGGGCCAAAATGGGCCTTAATGAAGTTGTTTTCGCCGATTTGCCGGTGGTTCAAGACTATATTGATCGCATCACCGATATCGGGGGCCGTATGCTTCGGGCGTCACGCTGGCTGAATGCGGCCGCCTTTGAAATCGATCGCGAAAAAATCAATTTAATACCGGAATTTTCCTTTGTTAACAAGATCGTTCCGGTGGCGCAGTATATCAGTCCCGCTCCGTCTGAAATGGAAGAATCTCCTGTCCCGCCCGAAGACCTGAAAATATCTCCAACCGATACTGACGCTCTCGATTATGGCACGTCTTACAACCAGGTTCAGATGATAAATGTCCCGGCCATGCATAATCTCGGATACAATGGCTCCGGGGTCGTGGTGGCCATGCTGGATACCGGCTATCGTAAATCTCATAATGCCTTTGATTCTGCGTTCGCTGATAACCGGGTTCTGGCCGAGTACGATTTTATCTTTGATGACAGCGAAACCCAGAATGAAACCGAGGATAATGCTTCGCAACACAATCACGGCACCTATTGCTGGTCCACTCTGGGCGGTTATGCCCCCGGTTATGTCATCGGACCGGCTTATGATGCTTCTTTTCTGCTGGCCAAAACTGAAGATGTTCGAAGTGAGACCATTGTCGAGGAATACAACTGGGTGGCCGGTATGGAATGGGCCGACTCGCTCGGAGCCGATGTGATTTCCACTTCACTGGGATACTCCGAATGGTACAGCTATGAAGATTTCGATGGCAATACGGCCGTGACCACCGTAGCGGCCAATACTGCCGCCGGGCTGGGAATTATCATCTGTAATTCGGCCGGCAACGAGGGACCCTCGGCCGGGACTCTCTCCGCTCCGGCTGATGCTTTCGATATTCTTGCCTGCGGGGCGGTTGATCAGTACGAATCCATCGCATCCTTTTCTTCAAGAGGCCCGACCTATGATGGACGAACCAAACCCGAAGTATGCGCCATGGGAGTCAGCACCCATTGCGCCGATGGAGCCGGCAATAATTTTTACACCATTAAAAACGGGACTTCGCTTTCGACACCGTTGGTCGGCGGAGCGGCCGCCCTGCTTCTATCGGCTAATCCGACCTTGACACCCTGGCAGGTACGGGCGGCTTTTATGGAAACCGCCAATAATGCCGCCAGCCCGGACAATACCTATGGGTGGGGAGTGATAAATGTTCTCGATGCTTTCAACTGGGGAGCCAATTTCACGATCGATACCGCTTTCGGGTGGGATGACCTGACCGTCAATTTCACCGACAGTTCAACTCCTCCGGCAACATCATGGAAATGGCATTTCGGTGATGGCGATTCCTCGGAAATTCAGAATCCATCCCACACTTATTCTACCCCCGGTTCATATGATGTCACCCTGGTTATTGAATCATCGGAAGGAGCCCTGACCCGCCTCAAAAAAGATCTGATCGTGGTTCTTGCCGACACCCTGACATTTGCGGAAACCGCAGGTTTTGCCGGAGAAACGGCCATAATGTCGGTTAACTTGACCAATTCCCAGGAATTGAATCGGATTGTTCTTCCCGTGAAATATCCGGCCTCGATGGAAGTCATCCTTGATTCGATATCCGCCGGAACCAGAACTATTGATTTCGAGGCGACAAATGAATTGTATCGGGATAATGATGCCCATCAATTAGTGTATGAACTGATTGCCGACAATGGCGGCGGGACCGGAGAATTACAGCCCGGAACAGGTGAAATCGCCCGGTTGTTTTTCGCTGTCGGGGGTACAGCCGAAGCCGGTGATTATGCCGGTGTGAATGCCATTGAGATCAACGGTTATGAATTGGATATATCGAATTCCAGAATAAATTACACTCCGGCCGTAAATGCGGGTCAGTTGGTTGTTCAATCGACCATGCGCGGAGATGCCGACAATTCCGGAGGCATTAATATTCTCGATGTCACTTATATCGTTAATTACCTGTACCGGGGCGGACCGGCACCTCTAACGATTCGGGCCGGAGATGCCGATTCAAGCGGCGGTATTAACATCCTCGACGCCACTTATTTGATAGCCTACCTTTACCGGGGCGGACCACCCCCGGCCGAATAATTCCGGCAAAATAAAAATAAGCCCCACTAAAGTAGCGGGGCTTATTTTTTATCCTGGTATTAATGCCTAAATCAGGAAGCGACCATCTTTATATATTACCTTACCATCGGCCATAATTTCTCCCCCGTTTTTCAGATCGCAGACCATATCCCAGTGAATGCCGGAGCGATTGACTCCGCCGGTTTCAGGGTAGGCCGCCCCGACCGCAAGGTGACAGGTGCCGCCGATTTTCTCATCAAAGAGAGTATTGCGGGTAAATTTGGTGATCTCATAATTAGTGCCGACAGCGAATTCTCCCAACCGCCGGGCTCCTTCATCGGTATCCAGCATAGCCGTTAGGAATTCCTCATTTTTCGTGGCTTTGGCCTCAATCACCCGACCACCCTTGAAAGTTAATCTGACACCATCGGCTTCCCGGCCGGCATAAAAAGCCGGGAAAGAATATCTTATTGTTCCGTCAACCCCATTTTCAATCGGGGAGGTGAAGATTTCCCCGTCCGGGAAGTTTTCCTTGCCGCAACAGTTGATCCACTTGCGTCCTTTGACATTCACATTCAAATCGGTATCCTGGGCTTTCAAATGAATCATTTCCACATTGTTAAGGATATCAACAAGGCGTTGTTGCTCTTTTTGAACCTCGCGCCAGTATGCTACCGGATCATCCTCATGCAGATGCCCTGCCCGATACACAAAATCCTCATAATCGGTCAATGACATTTCGGCATCCTGTGCATGGGCTTCAGTGGGATACTGGGTTCCGGTCCAGTGAAGTGCCCCCTCGGAAGCCCGCTGGAAAAATCTGTTCATCAGCGGTTCCTTGGCTTTACTATGAAGCTGCTGGCGTTTGGGATCAACACCGCTTAGGAATTTGGTATTGGTGGTGGCCCAGATTCCAAGATAAGCATCGATCTTTTCCATCTCCAGTTCTTTCAGGGGCGAAATATATTGCAACTGCTGGTCGCTACCGAATTTGAAAAAAGCCTCCGCAAGATCAATTAATTGCATATCAATGTAAGTATTCGCTCCCGTCTTGAGAGCCTCAAGGTAAACCGCCTTGATAAGAGGAGCCGCAACAGGTTCTCCCGAAATTTTAAACAGCTGGCCTTTTTTCAATTCCAGCGAGTAATGTACCATCACCCGGGCCAAGCTTTCCAGACGTTTATCCATTATATTCTCCTTCTGCTAAATTTGAATACCTTCGATTTCAAGCAGGCGGCGTTTTAGCTCTAATCCCCCACCGTACCCTCCCGGACCATTCGAGGCTACCACTCGATGACAGGGAATAACAAGAGGTAATCGGTTTCGGGCATTGGCCGAACCAACCGCCCTTGACGCCCCCGGATTACCAATGGCGGCGGCTATCTGGCCATAGGTTGCCAGGCTGCCATAGGGAATGGCCGCCACCCTTTTAAGGACCTTTAGCTGAAAGGGCGTTCCATTTAAATCAAGCTCCAGATCGAATTTCCTCAGTTGGCCGCCCAGATACAGGCTTATCTGTTTTTCCGCCTTCAAATTCTCCGAACCGCCGGGAATGATTTCATACTTATCATAATCTCTTTTTAACCGGGCTTTAAAAGCCGATTGGCCATTATTTCCAAGAGCGATTATCGCCAGGCCTTTTGCGGTCGCCCCCAGATAAATCCATCCAATCGCCGAATTGAATTCATGCACATACAATTCTTTCATGCCTCAGCCAACCTCATTCCTGTCTGTCAAGTATTTCCAGAATATCATCGACTCGTGAAATTATCATATCCGGTTTGCTGACCTCAAGTTCGCCATCGCGGCCGAATAACGATTTTACCGCCACCACCGGCAATGATGCCCGGCGAGCCGCAATAACATCGTTGGCCGTATCGCCGATCACCAGAGTGTTATCCGTTTCGGCTTTCATTAAATCCAGTAATTTGATAAAGACTTCGGGGGCAGGTTTGACCGAGGTAACATCATCGGCTCCGGCATAGCAGATGAAATATTCCCGCCAGTTTAATTTATTCAAAATTTTCTCAATATGGACTCTAATTTTGGTGGTTCCAATAGACATCCGGTAACCTTGTTTATATAGTTCCCTGACTGTCCGGTCGGCTCCATCAAGAGGTACAGTCGATTCCACAATCACTCGCCGGGCCTTTTCCTGGAAATATCGCCAGAATTCCGAAAATGATTTATGCGAGAATTTCCGAAACATGGTTTCCAGCGGATAGCCTATAAAAGGTATGATTTCCTCCGGGGAACGGCGTTGAGCGCCTATTTGCTCCAAGGCATAATTGGTGGCTTCCACAACCCCGCGGGAGGAATCAATCAGGGTTCCATCAAGGTCAAAAATCAGGTTTTTTATGCAACCAAATGTCAAGGATTGTACCTCATTATTCATAATCTGCCGAACCAATGGAATTGCCAAGATAGCCCTCATATCAACCAAAGTCAACTTTGGAAGCCAATATAATGATGCCATCGTGTATGAAACATGAACAAAAAACCTGCACAACACTGCATATTACATCGCTTTATAGTAACCTACATCGAGTTACGGCAGGATGGGGAATCTTATTATTAATCATGGTTGTCAGCGGTCAGCTAATTTTCTTGCCGATTATATAATTATTTATAGGCCAGTCAGTTATGATTTGCGTAAAACTGCTGAAGGGTAAATTGAAACCTTAATTGGTCAATTACTGTTTAAAAACCGGCAGGTGAGAGTATTGTCCGGTTCTTAACTTGCTTGACAATGGATGTAAATAGAATAGATTATCTTTTTGACATATGCTTAGGAGGGCATAATAATGAGATCCTTCACACTGATGATACTTTCCCTGACGGCTTTCTTAATGGGTCTTATCTGGGCGGTCGGCTCCGGTGAAGCCGTCGAGCGACCGGAATCACAGGTCATCTATCTGGCCGATACCGTTCATATTAACCTCGAGGAACCTTCCGAAGCGACTGCCGGCGAAACCGACCAGACGGAATCAAGAGAAACCCTGTTCAAGGAAATAAAGAAATTCAACCAAACGGTCTATGATATTAAAAACCGCTATATGGAAGAAATCGATACCAGGGAGTTGATCAATGCCGGCATAAAGGGCATGCTCCAGAAACTCGACCGCTTCTCGGTTTTAATGGAACGCCAGTCATATGATCGACTTATGGAGAGTACCCAGGGGAAGTACGAAGGTCTGGGGATGGAAATCGATTCCCGGGATGACTATATTACCGTGGTTACGCCCATGGAGGGTACTCCGGCCTATAAAAAAGGACTTCGTTCCGGTGACCAGATTATTGCCATTGATGGCAAATCGACATACAAAATGACCACTTCCGATGCCGCCAAGCTGATGCGGGGCACGGCCGGAACCTCGGTCAGCTTAACCATCAATCGTGAGGGTTTGGCCGAGCCGCTTGATTTTGATGTTGAACGGGCTGTTATCGAGCTGAAATCGGTTAATTATTATGGAGTGATCGACGGTAGCAATATCGGCTATATCCGTCTCTCCCGTTTTGCGGAAGAAACCACCAACGAACTGACCGACGCAATTAATGAACTTAAATCCCGCAATATAGAATCTTTGATTTTTGACCTTCGCTCCAATGGCGGCGGACTACTTCAGCAGGCGGTCCAGACGGCCGAGTTGTTTCTGGGCGAGGGAAAACTTGTGGTTTACACACGCGGCCAATTCTCCGATAGCGAACGGCGCCTGTATTCCCGTCGTATGCCGCTTTTGCCCGATAAACCGCTGGTTATTCTGGTTGACGAGGGTACCGCCTCCGCATCAGAAATCGTGGCCGGGGCCATTCAGGATTGGGACCGCGGAATAATCATGGGACATCCAACTTACGGAAAAGGACTGGTACAGCAGATTTTTTCGATCGGGGCCGAAGATGATGTCAACCTGAAGCTGACCACGGCCAAATACTATATTCCCTCGGGGCGCTGCATTCAGAAACCTGAAGTCCAGAAAAAACCGGATGTCAACGATGAAATGGCCGAACTGGATGAAGAAACCGCCGATACGACCGGTACCGATACCATGAAGGTAACTGAAAAAGAAGTGTATTACACCAATGGCGGCCGGATTGTCTATGGCGGCGGTGGAATTTTACCGGATATCGAGGTCGATGAGCCGCGGCTTATGGAACCGATTGAGATTAACCTTGAACGCAAATCGATGTTTTTTGATTATGCGGTCAAGTATTTTGCCGGTCATCCCGAGGTTAACCGTGATTTTCAGGTAACTGATAAAATGGTGGATGATTTCAGGAAATTCCTTAAAGAAAAAGATTTCACATATAAGACGGCCCTTGAGGTATCGCTGGATAAGATGAAAGAAATCGTTGAAGAGGAAAAGAAAGATTCCCTCTTCATGTCGGCCCTTGAAAATTTTGAATTGCTGGTGGAAAAGGAAAAAGAGGCCGATTTCAACAACTCTCTTGACTACATCAAACGGGCCATCAAGCGTGAGATTGTCGCCAAGATTGACGGCCAGCGCGGCGTTTATGAAGAAATCATTATTAAAACCGATCCTTCGGTTTTGCAGGCCATCAAGCTTCTTCAGAACAAGGATGAATATTCCAAGGCTCTTTCCGAGGGCATGTCGAAAGACCGCTCGGTCCTTATTAAATAACCCAAACAGCTTAAAAGGGCGCCCCGCAGGGCGCCTTTTTTATTTCAGATCGAACCTCTTCACATACCACTGCTCACCCAATTTTACGAGGGTTATTTCCAGCGGCCGCCCTCGATCGGTACTGTCGGCCATTATGGTGCAATCGACCCGCCCCACATCTTTGGTGTACATGAAGCTTTTACTGCCGAAGGCGTAGAAAGTGCCGCTATCTGTCATCGGATAGACATCATCAAGAATTTTTTCGGAACTGTACCCCAGATCCAAGGCCTGTACGATCAGAAGAGAATCAATTGCCTCCCGGTTACGGTCTTTTATGGCCTGGCTTAACCGTTCCAGTGTATTTTTGATCCGGGGTATTTCATCCCGGGGCGGATTTTTTTCCGTGCAGGCTGTAAATATCGCCATTTGCAGGATAAAAACGATCAGACAGGCAGTCAATTTCCTCATTCTTGTCATCTTAAAAAATCTCCTCTTCAGAGATGTCTTATTTAAAAACCCAGGTCTTGCCGGTGAACCTTACGTCAATTATTCCTTTAAGCGGCCATAATTCCCTGTCGCCGACAATTCCCCGCAGTAATTATCCCGCAATTTCACTGTGTCTCATCCGCGGTTTTGGATAAGCCATCGGTTACCTTTTCTCCTATATAAAGAATACTCTCCGAAAGCAATTTGCTTCTTGGGGTAAAAACATGGATTCGACTCAGACGCCCGGATAAATAGTTGACGATTTTCACCGGAGTATTCATGGCTTTTGCCACACACTTATGTTTTGTAAAATACTCATGGTGCGCCCCGGGCATGATGAATCTCATTCCTCCCGCATAATCACAGAACAAGGTTTTCATACCGCAGTCCATATGGAGAGTCTTCAATATGGGAATATCAATTGTATTATGTTCGGCATAGACTCTGGGCCGGATTGTCTTGCTGATAAATCCATTAATACCAAAAACGTTTGGTACCATTGTAACGACATATTTCCGGGACAGCGCGCAGATCCTATTCATGACGACGGACATATCACGGAAGTGCTCAAGAAATCCGGCAGAAAATACAATGTCGTATTTGTTTTTTTCACAGTCGTATGTGAAGAAATCCTGTACAAATACGCTGGCTTCTATATCAAGCAATTTCATGTTGGTTTTAGTCGCTTCCGCCGCCCCCTCGGCGTACTCCAGACCCGCCACGCGATAGCCAAAGCATTTATGGAAATACGCCATCCAGCCGCCAGGGGCGCAACCAATCTCTATTAATGAATGCTCAGGGGTATGCGGAAGATGAGTCTGGAGTTTATTTTGAATGTCATATAAGGGCTTCTGGACGACCGGTAATTTGGCACCCATCCATATGGCCTCCCATTTGGACTTGGTCGTTAAGGTGTTATCCACGGCTTTTTTCCTCACATCATTGCGATCCCATATTCTGGAAAATATATATACCCGAGCCCTCGGGCTTGAGAATATTATTTTCCTCCAGGCGATTCATCACTCCGGTTACCACCATATCCCAGCACCAGAGACGAGCCCCCTTCATACTTGTATTATCCCTGTCGGCGGGCGGGAAAATCCTGTCGATCTCCTTTTTCAGTTTGACGGCATAATCGGTAACTCCATTCATCAAAAGCGATAGCGGCACCTGGTCGATTATATCTTCATATGAATAATAGACCGGCGGATAACTATTATTGAATACCATGTTGAGTGACAGGTAATGGCGGGCCTGAAGATCTTTTTCGAATTTAAATCCGGGATCGATTTTCCCGCAGAAAAACCTTTCGCCATTATCCTCATCGGGGTAATAATAAAAAGTCCGGCCCACGGCATTTTTCGGTGCCTGGACAAGATACATGAACTCGCCCATATTGGCCCGCCAGACATTGGGATTCTTGAAAAGGATATACCTGATGCCATCATTGACAAAATCCCGGCCCAGGAGATCCCATAACAGAAGTCCCTCGACGACCGGGTGATGGTGATACAGCACCGAACCGCTCTCAAGCAGGTTATGATGATCCGAGGTTATTCTTCCCTGTCGGGCCATGGCTTCCACGGTGCTGTCATAAATCCTAAGATTGCCTGAAATCACCCGGTAAAGCCCATCGACGGTTTCATTGATATAAGGCATCATTTGAGCCACACCGGCCGAGTCGAGGACGGAGAATGCGGGTTTAAAGGTATTGCCATCGGCCTTAATAAATCCTTCTCTCTGAAGCTGACTGATATAATATTTGACATAGTAATCATCGACGCCGCATAACTTGGCGATCTGAATTGGTGTTTTCCCCTGGTGCAGCAATAAAATCAGTATCCTCGAAAATTGATTGTCGATCATCTCATTCAAATCGGCCAGCGGCGGAATTTGTATTCCAGCCTCAACAATCGGCTGTATCGACTGCGGGATGGGGATATTAATCTGAAAATCCCGGGAATAGAATTTCTGCGATGCCAGCGGCTGGTCAAGTGTATCGATAACATCATACAGGTTTAAATAAATGAGCCCCTGGCCGAAATTCCCCGGTATTTCTATTGGCACTTCGATCCGGAATGGCCCGCCCGGTTCAATTATAAACGATCTATTTATATACCGGGCCGATGGATTCCCGGGATCGTCAAAACTCAGTTCGCATTCGGCTACAATAAATTTATATTCCGGGGCAAGATTGGTGACATCAACCACCAGGCTTTGTTTCCCCCAACCGGTTGCGGTAATTTCGGCCTGGCCGACTTCGAAATCCTTGCCGATAGCCAAATCCATAAAGCAAAGAACCGATACCATCACCAGCAAAACCAACCCCAACGATTTCATCCTTTATTCTCCCTGTTTTGTCTCTTTTCATTCACTGCCAGCTGGCCGCAGGCCGCCCCAATATCAAGACCGCGGCTTTTTCTTACTGTCACGGCCGGAGCACGGGGATATAATATTTTCCCGAATTCATCCACCTCATCATCATCTGGCCGTGAATACGGTAAATCACCTACCGGATTATATGCAAGAATATTGATTTTGCAAGGGATTCCTTGAATCAACCGGGAAAGCGACAGGGCGTCTTCCCGGCTGTCGTTAAATCCTCTGAAAAGAATATATTCAAATGTGATGCGCTTCTTCTTTTTCTCCGCGAAATATTTGGCCGCTTTCATCAATTGATCCAGATTATACTTCTTGGCCACCGGCATTAGGGTCCGGCGTTTCGCATCTGACGCGGCATGAAGCGAAATGGCCAGCTTGACCTTGAGGTCGGAATCGGCCAGCGAATAGATCTGCGGAACAATACCCACCGTGGAGACAGTGATTCTTTTGGCGGAGAAAGACAGGCCCAATTCTGAAGCGATTATTCCGATGGCGTCGATGACATTTTCATAATTCAACAGGGGTTCCCCCATTCCCATGAAAACGATGTTGTGGAAAGCGTCCCGGCCATCCCTTTGACGCAAAAACAGCAATTGCCCGACTATTTCACCGATGGAAAGATTACGTTCAAAGCCCATTTGACCGGTGGCGCAAAAACGACACCCCAGCGGACAACCAACCTGACTGGAAATGCACACGGTTTTTTTATCACGGTCGGGAATGACAACAGTCTCGATAAAACGATTATCGACCAGCCGGAAAAGAAGTTTTTCGGTGCCATCAGTTGAGCGCGATATTTTTTCGGTCTTGGGTCCTGCAATCCTGAAGTTGTCCCGCAGTTTTTTCCGCAGTTTTACGGATAGGTCGGTCATCCGGTCGAAATCGAATTCGGCTTCATTATAAACCCATTTGAAAAGCTGACGGCCTTTGAAGGCCTTCTCATCCTGTTCGATCATCAGCGTTTCAAACTGTTCGGCGGTCAGACCCAGCAGATTAACTTTGTCCATTGTCCTAATTTAAAACCGGGATCATTCTTAACCAACAGGAATTTATAAGAGCAAATGATTTACAATTATAAAAATGGGAAACAGACTGCCGTTTTATTAAAATCAAGATTTTCTATCAGCCGTTTTTTTTCTCAATCTTTCGCGCCAGACTATCAATCTTCTTATTCAGGCGCTCCAGTTCATCCATAATTTTCTTCTGAGACAGTTTATCAGCGGCTTCTTTGATTTTACCACCGACTTTTTTCATTTCCGTTTGTATGGTCCCGCTTTCTTTGATAAGTTTGTCCTTCAACCTGGCCGAGTTTTTTTCCGCCCGATCAAGTAATTCCAGGACCGCCTCTTTGCGTTCGGATTTGGGAATTTCGCCGGCCTTGATCAAGGCATCGATAATTTCCTCGGCCTTTTTCCGGGTCAGGTTGAAAATACCAACCGATGCCAGGAAAGTGTTTTTCAAAATGGACATGGCGCTACCCTCCTTAAATTATTATTAGTGAATCGTAATTTATATTTTCTACAAAAACATCCGGGATAGGGTTCCCTATTCCCGCCCCGGGTAGGTTTTATATAACCATCATAGATTAAAAAGGCCAATAAAAAAACCGCCAAAAGGCGGCGGATACAATGCCAAAACTAAACCGGTATACCGATTTCTCAAGCCCTCTTTAAATTTAATTTTGGGTTTGAAAAATATCGGATCAGTGTTTCCCGGTTGACATCAGAATGATATTGACGATTTCCAGCAGACGCTCGCAGGAAAACGGCTTCTTGATAAACATATCGCCGCCGACTTTGAAAGAGCGGCCCATGTCGTCGCTGCGATCCTTGCCGGTCAGGAAAACCACCGGGATACGGGAAGTTTCGGGATCGTGCTTAAGCTCGTTACAAATACTATAGCCATCGGAATCCGGCATCATGATATCCAGGAGAATGATGTCGGGCTTCAGAGCCCTGGCTTTTTTCAGCCCGGCCGAGGCAATATTATCAACCACAACCTGGTGTCCGGCATTGGTAAGAAAAGCATCGATAATTTCCGTCACCTGAGGCTCATCATCGATAACCAGAATTTTGGCCGCTTTTACCTTTTCCATCAGACTCATCTTTCGCCTTTAGAGCAAATTCATCTAAATTAGTTATCGGCATCACGAAATTTTAATTAATAAATATTTGGCAGGATCAAAATACATTTCGGGAATCACACTTATTACGGACAGGATTCGTAATCCGGGGCGGCGATATTTTAATAATACTCCGGCCGGCGGTCGGCAAATATCTCATTATGAGGTGTAATCGATTTATTATCAGCGAGTTGTGGATCAATCCCGGCGGCTAAAAAGGCGGTCTCGGTATCTCCCAATTCACCCAGAATCCGGCCATCGGGGCCAATAATTCGCGATTTGCCAATAAATGTCAATTTCGTGCCGGAGTGAGATTCACTACCGACCCGATCACAGGTTATGGTAAAAACATTATTTTCCAGGGCGCGGGTAATCATGGCATCAGGGCAATGGGGCAGTACCAGGTTGGAGGGATGACAGATTATTTGGGCTCCATCCAGAGCCAACCGTCGGGCGGATTCGGGAAAACGCCAATCAAAACAGATCATCATTCCGATTCGATATTTTCGATATTGAAATACCTTGAAACCGGTATCGCCGGGATCGAAAACATTTTTCTCGGTATCGAATAAATGGGTTTTGCGATAGAGATGATAATGCCCATCCGGGGCAATGGCCAAGGCGGAATTATACAGGTAATCATTATCCCTTTCCGGGAAACCATAGACTATCAGAGCCTGTTTATATCGCGCAAGGTCCTTAAGCCGATTGAAAGTATATCCATCCCCGACTTGATCGGCTAATGATTTCAACTCCTGGCGATTTTTAAACTGGTAGCCGGTCGCGAAAAGTTCCGGTATAACCAGAAGATCGAAAGCTTCATTCTCAACAGCGGCCAGAACGGAGATAACATTTTTTTCTGTTTCTCCAAAAATCGGATTATTCTGATACAGGGCAACCCTCATCATTGACTCCCGATAATATTCATCGATGGGTAAGTTATCAAATCAATAAAACAATTGCAACCCCTCACTGATACCTCTATATTAGGGGCCATGAATGACGCCATACCTCGCATAAGGAATATTGTCACAAACCGTAAGGCCTTGCGGGATTATGACATAATAGAAAAACGGGAGGTCGGTATCGAACTGCTGGGAAGCGAGGTAAAATCGCTCCGGGCCGGGAAAGTAAATCTGGCCGACAGTTATGCCGCCATCGATGGCGGTCAGGTATTTCTCTTTAATCTGCACATTTCACCGTATGAGTTTTCCGGTCATGAGAGCCATCAGCCGACCCGACCGCGCCGGTTGTTGTTACATAAAAAGGAAATCCGAAGGTTATTCGGGGCCACCAACGAAAAAGGATTCACTCTCATTCCCCTTCGGATATACTTCAAAGGCCCCTATGTAAAAATTGAACTGGCCACCGCCCGGGGACGTAAAATGTATGACAAACGGGACAAGATTGCCAAACGTGAGGCGGACCGATCCATCGAGAAGGCCCATCGCCGGAGTATGAAAAACAAAAACCATGAATAATCCAAAGATCCTGATTGTATCGATAATACTGGCGGCCATTTTTCTCCCCGGCATCGCCCTGGCCGGTGATGTGACGGTGCAGTTATCGGGCGGCCTGGAGAAAATCGGTTCCTTTGATAATAACGATATAACTTATTTTTCTCTATCGCAGTTCGTGGAGCTGTTTGGTGAAAGAATTTCCTGGGATATTATTGGCTTTTCGGCCAAATATAAAGCCGAGGGACATCGGGCTGTATTTTATATGAACTCACCGTACATCAGTATCGATGATACGGTAAAAAATATTACTCATCCGGTTGATTCTCGGGATGGCAATCTCTATTTGCCGGCTGCCGCTTTCATTCCCCTGTTCGATTTGATACGCCCGGAACAGATCAGCTGGGATGAACGGTCGAAAGTTATCCGGGTTAATTCGGAATGGTACAATATCACTGATGTCGCCCTGGATTCAAAAGCCAATGGCCTGCTGATTGAAATTTTCTTAACCGAACCGCGCAGCTATGAAATATATATCTCGGAAGGCAACTGGATCAATGTTACCATTCCGGGAGGAACCGTCAATATCCGTCAGGTGTTGAGCCGCAAATCTAACAAATTCCTGCGCGATATCAATGCCTTTCAGTTCGAGGGTTCGGCGCAGGTTTCTTTTCGACTGAAACAGAACATCGGATCATTTACGCATAAATTCCAGGCCGGTCCGCCGCGGATCCAGATATCTCTGCGCGATACCACGGTCGTCCCGGTATCGACCACGGTTGAAAAGGTCGGGCCTGATGATCGGATTGACCGAATTATAATCGATGCCGGTCACGGCGGCAAAGACTACGGGGCCATTGGTCTGGATAATACGCGCGAGAAAAAAATCGTCCTTGATATCGCCAAAAGACTGGCCAAACTGATTCGTGATGAAAAAATCTTCCAGGCAATTATGACGCGCGAAAAGGACGAGTATGTTTCGCTGGAAGAGCGGGCCAATATCGCCAATAAAAACAAGGGCGACATTTTCGTATCCATCCATGCCAACGCCTCGACTAACCGTTCCGCTCGGGGGTTCCAGGTGTTCTTCCTGGCCCCGGCCAAAAATGATGAAGCCCGGGCCGCCGCCCAGTTGGAAAACGCCCCGTTCCTTGCCGAAAAAAGCGAAGCGATGGGGGATAAAATCGATGATTTAAGTCTGATAATCAGCGATATGATTCAGACTGAATTCCAGGTCGAATCGGCCGATCTGGCGGCCATGTCTGATCGTGAATTCCGCAAAAATCTAAGCAAGAAAACCGGATCGAGAGGGATCGACCAGGCGGCCTTTATTGTCTTGAATCAGGTCTATATGCCTTCTATATTGGTGGAGTCGGCCTTCCTGACCAATAAGAGTGATGAGGATTTACTCAACGATAAAAAATACCGGCAGGAAGTGGCTGAAGCTATTTATGCCGGATTGAAAAGGTTTAAAGCCAAATATGAGAATCGTCAATGAGTCCCAATAATATCCAGAAAAGACCTGTCGGTATTTTTGACTCCGGCGTCGGCGGCCTGACCGTGGTAGCCGAGATTTTCAAATTACTACCGGAAGAAAATATCGTCTATTTCGGTGATGTCGGCCGGTCACCCTATGGCGGGCGATCCAAGGAAATCATCACTCAGTTCACCCGCCAGGATATTAATTTCCTGCTGGAGCATAAAGTGAAATTTATTGTGGCCGCCTGCAATACCGCCTCAGCGGTGGCCCTGAATACTATCAAGGATGAATATGATATTGACATCCTGGGTGTGATCGAACCCGGGGCCAAGGCCGCGGTCCATTATACCCGCAATGGCCGGGTCGGGATCATCGGTACCAAAGCCACGATCGGATCCGACAGCTATGCTCATGCCATGCAGAAAAGAAATCCCGATATCAAGGTTTTTTCACTGGCCTGCCCCCTGTTTGTACCGCTGGCCGAGGAAGGTTATATCGACCGCGAGGCGACCCGCCTGATTGCCTATGATTATCTCAAAACCCTGATCGATTTGGATATCGACACCCTCGTCCTGGGTTGCACCCACTATCCCCTGTTGAAGGAAGTCATCGGCAAAGTGATGGGTGATAATGTCCGCCTGGTCGATTCGGCCGAAGAAACCGCCCGCGAGGTGGCGGCCCTGCTCTCGGTAAAGAATCTGATGCGCCCGTCCGGAGGGGAAATTAATCATAAATTCTATGTCTCCGATGTTCCCGATAAATTCACCCAGATAACGGAGCGTTTTTTGGGAAGAAATATCAATAATATCACCCGGGTGGATATAACCAGGTATTGAAATGGACCTGTATCGAATCAAAATAGAACAGGCCATAGAGATTCTCAAGGAATTGGATATCGATCTCTGGCTGATTTTTGTCAGAGAATCCGACATGATGGCCGACCCCGCCGTACCTCTTGTAATCGGTCATAAGGTTGTCTGGCAGTCGGCTTTTTTGATCGCCAGAGACGGCGAGACAATTGCCCTGGTGGGAAATTTCGACGCTCCCGATTTCGAGCGTTCCGGCCGGTTTGACAGAGTTATTCCCTATGTCGAAGACTGCGGCCGGGAAATTCGCCGGGCGGTAAAAAAACTTGATCCCCGTACCATCGCCCTGAATTATTCAACCAATGATATCGCCTCCGACGGTCTGACGTACGGCATGTTCCAATTACTAAAGGAATATTTAAAAGGAACGCCATATATCGAGCGATTTGTTTCGGCCGAGGGGATTGTTTCGCTGGTTCGCGGTCGAAAAACGGCCGAGGAGATTAGACTTATTTCAGCGGCGGCTTTCATGGCATCTGACTGCTGGCAAAAATCTCTGGAGGAAATCCGACCCGGTTTGACCGAGCGAGAGATAGCCCGTATAATCGATACCAATATTGAGAAACTGGGCGGGCGTAATTCATTCGACACTATCGTCAATGCCGGTGTCAAATCGACCGCCGGGCATGGTCATCCGACCGAGGCTATCCTGGAGCCGGGCGATTTACTCCATGTCGATTTTGGCGCCGTTGTCGAAAATTACTGCTCCGACATTCAGCGCCTGGCTTATTTCCGCCGCCCCGGAGAAAAAACGGCCCCGACCCGACTGCTGGGAGCCTTTAACAAAGTCCGCGAGGTAATCGATGTTACCTCGGAAATGTATCGACCCGGGAAAAAGGGATACATTATCGATGCTGAAGCGCGAAAAATACTCCAAGGGTCAGGATACCCGGAATATCAGCATGCCCTGGGGCATCAAATCGGCCGCTCGGTTCACGACGGTGCCGCTATTGTCGGACCCCGCTGGAAAAGGTACGGCAATACACCCACCATCCCTCTTGAAAAGGGTAATACATTTACAGTGGAACTGGGGATCGAACTCAAGGGTATCGGTTATGCCGGGCTTGAGGAAGATCTGGTAGTGACAGATAAGGGAGGCAAATTTTTATGTCCAAGACAAATCGATTTGATTGTTATATAAAGTGGTTATTACTTATAGCCGGTATTATTATGCTCGCAGGGTGTGGAAAGGCTCCTCGTCCGGGCGGAGAAGTAATTCGGCCGGATTGCTATCCGGAAAATCTGACAATAAAACCGGAAAGCGGCAAAATGACCTTGATGTGGGACCCCAATTGTGATGACAGTATTATGATTTCAGGCTATAACATTTACCTGCGGCCAAAATCGATTTTCGAGCGCTATGGTTCGGCCGGTCTCCCCCGATCCATTAAACCTTATAATGAAAACCCCTATCCGGGTGATACCGATCCCGACAATGAATTCGAGACCATGATTATTGAGGATGCGAACAATGGCGAGGAGTATTTTGTCTCCGTCAGAACGGTCTTTCCCGATGGCTCGGTTTCGAAATCATCGAATGAAGTGGCTGTTATTCCCCGACCCGAAGGGGAATTCTCCCTGGCTTTTCGCTACAGCGACACCACCGATGGTTTTTCCTTCAAGCTGGGCAATTATGTCCGGGCCGATGGGGAATTGAACGACCTGTATTTTTTCAGTAAGGACGGCGTCGATTATATCGCCTCGCCGCATCGCCTCAACGGTTTTCTGCGACAGACTGAATTTTATTCCCTGGGAAAGACAAAAGATATTTATCAGTACAACCATTTGGAATTGGATATCCCGGCCGTTGAAAAAATGCCGATTATGCTCGGCGAATCATATCTGGCCCGGACCGCCGACGGCAATTATGTCATGCTTCGGATAGAGGATATTAGGGGACAGGATCGGGAACGGATCCTGAGGATAAAATATATTTATCAGACAATTAAAGATCTGATGCGCTTTTAGAAGACAACCAGGTGGCGGGACAGACAGAAAACTCCAACCGATCCGCGCATGTTTTCATGGCGATTATCGCCCTGGCTTTGATAGCCAGAGTCATAACAGCCCTGATTTCGGACAATTTCAACCACCCCGATGAGAATTTTCAGATTCTCGAACAGGCTCATCGGATTGTTTTCGGATATGGTTTTATTCCCTGGGAGTTCCGCTATTCGGCGCGTTCATGGCTGGTTCCCGGTTTCATGACAGCCCTTCTTTATCCGTTCAAATGGTTCCGGCTCGATAATCCATCATTCTATATCCCGGCCATCAAAGTCATCCTCTCATTGATTTCAATCGGCGCGGTTTGGGCCGCCTATCGTATTGGTGAAAGATGGTACTCGGTTAAGGCCGGTCTGTGGGCGGCTTTTTTCTGCGCTCTGTGGTATGAAATCATTTATTTTTCCATCCGGCCGCTCAGTGATGTCTGGGCGGCAAATATCTTTATGGTTTCTCTGGCCCTGGCTTTATCCGAAAACCATAATCGAAATATCATCCTATCCGGAATAATGGCGGTTCTGGCGGCCGCCATTCGTATCAACTACATCCCCGTTGTCCTGGCGATGATAGTATTTTTTTCGATTGAGTACTCATCTGGAAAACGCCGATTATACTTGTTTTCTATCGCGGTCGGAATCGTCCTGGTGGCGATATTCGATATACTTACTCTCGGATGCCCTTTTATATCATATCATAATATATATATCATCGACAAATCGTTTTTTATGGCTGGAGCCTTCGGTTCGACTCTCAGTTTTGACTGTCTTTTTTTCCTGGGGTATGCATCGTTTTACTTCCACTGGCTGATTCCCGTGGCGGGTCTGCTGATCGTGAAAAAAAACTGGAGAATTTTGATCTTAATCGGCTTGATACTGATTTCTCATCTGCTTATCCCGGCTAAAAAACATGAGTTCGACTATCGTTACATTTATCTGATAATTCCCCTGATAATGATTCTCGGCGGCATGATTTTGGCGGAATTAAATCAAAAATTCGGATTGAAGGGAAAATCCCGAATGCTTCAGATCGGGATATTTCTGGTGATTTCAATCCTGGGAGCAATGGCCCTTCTTCCTGGTCAGTATAAAGTCTACAGCCAGAGAATTTTTAAAGTCTATAATCGCACGATTTTCTATTCCGATCCCAGGCTGGAAGCCTATAAATTCCTGAACCATGAAAAAAATATGGCGGGGGTTTATGATGCTTCGGATCTGTGGTTTCGAAGCGGCGGATATTATTACCTGCACCGTGACGTTCCGCTTTACTATGGAATCAATCCGCCGGATTCACCCGATTATGTCAGCCATATCGTCACCGGCAATAATGTCCCGGCTTTGTCGGGTTTCACCCTGCTTCATAGTATCGACAATATAAATATCTTTGCCCGTAGCGATACCACGTTCGAGTGTCGGGTGGATTCCGGTTTTACCCGGAATATTTATCAGCCGGGGATCGACGATCGCTACGATCCTGATGATTTTTAATCTTATCGTATCTCATGAAAAGACCATCCGATCCGCCTAAAAGAATCCTTGCGAAAATCATCTTTTTTCGTAATTTTAAATAAGACAATAACTTTGATACTGACCGGATTGCCATAAATTGCAATTATAAAATGATTAATAAAATATCCGTAGATTTGGAAGTAGCTCAGAAAGGAACACGGGAAAATATATGAGACAGATAATATTTTATTCATTATTGGCGGCTATCCTTTTTCTACCTGCGGCGGATGCCCTGGGCATTTATTATGACGGATTGGTGACGAATGATTCCTATCAGCCTACTCGGTTGATTGTCAAATTCGATAACAGCCGAGTGCCGCTTATGATTTCGCCTGAAAAAGGTCTGGCCAAAACCGGTCAATCGGATATTGATCGGCTCAATAATAAGTATGAGGTCCGGAATTTAAAATCCCTGCTTTCCAAAACAGCCTCGATTAAAGCCGGTAATAGATTTCGCAATGTCTATATATTCGAAACAGCCCCGGGCATCGATATCGAGGCTTTTAAAAATGAATTTAAAACCATACCGGGGATTATTTATGCCGAACCGGATTATACGGTAGAATTTTATGATACTCCCGATGATCCTCTGTACCAGTTTCAATGGAATCTCGAAAATAATGGCCAGGAACATTATCATGTTCTGAGTAACTGGGGAACATCAAATGATGAGTTAATATTAACCGCCGGAATTCCGGGAGCCGATATCGGAGCCGGTCAGGTCTATGGAACAATTCCTGATCAGACCACCGTGGTGGTGGCCATAATCGATACCGGAGTAGACATGGTCCATCCCGACCTGGCCGCCAACATCTGGGTAAATCCCGGGGAAATCCCCGATAACGGTCTTGATGATGACCATAATGGTTATATCGATGATATGCATGGCTGGGACTTTGCCTCGAGTATCGATGCCCTCGATCTGGGCGATAATGATCCGACCGATACCGAGGGGCACGGCACGCATTGCGCCGGGATTGTCGCCGCGGTAACCGATAACGCCGTCGGGATCGCCGGAATTGCGACCAATTGCAGGATTATGGCTCTGAAGTTTGATCCCCTGCCATTGGTGACCCGGATCGCCCGGGCCATCATTTATGCCGCCGATAACGGCGCCAAAGTGGTCAATATGAGTTTCGGTCTCAATTTCCGAAGCGACCTGATCGAAGAAGCTATCAACTATGCCCACGATAAAGGTGTCATCCTGTGCGCCGCATCCGGAAACGATGGCGCCTTCTCTTATAATTTCCCCGCCGCTTATGCCGCCACGATCGCCATCGGGGCGTCCAACGATTCTGATCAGGTCACCTCGTTTTCGACATATGGTGATCATCTGAGCGTGGTTGCACCGGGGTACATGATTCTTTCCCTGCGGGCCGGCAATACCGATATGTATGGTTCGGAGTGGCCATACGAACGTAAAGTCCATATTATCGATACTATTTACTATCTGGCCTCGGGAACCAGCATGTCCTGTCCCCATGGGGTTGGAGCCGCGGCCGTCCTGCAGGCGGCCTCCCCCGGCCTTACCCCCGAAAAAACAAGGCAGATTCTCGAGCAATCGGCGGTCGATATTGTCGATCCCTATGGAGTAGGATGGAATTATCCGGGATTCGACAATTACTGCGGATACGGGCGGTTGAACCTGGACGGAGCATTATCACTCATTCCGGAAGTCAGGGCGATGATAGAATCTCCCCGACCGAACGAAATCGTTTCCGGAATGGTTGATATTATTGGCCTTGCCGACGGTAACGATTTTACGGAATACAGTCTTGATTACGGCCCCGGCGCCGACCCGGAAAGCTGGTATAATATTATCAATTCCAATACCCCCGTAACCGATGAAAACCTGGCTGTCTGGAACACCTCTCAAGACGGACTCAACGGCCGTTATACTCTTCGCCTTTCATGCGGCGATGATAATGTTTATTATACCTCTGTCTATATTGCCAATGATACCGTGGTCGAAATTACGTCACCGATCGACGGCGAGACCATCTCCGATTTTATTCAGGTTTTGGGAAGAGCCTACTCACCGGAATTCGGATATTCAATTCTGGAGTACAAACCGGCCTCGGCCGACAGCGGTTGGGAGGAAATCGCCAGTGTATCGTGGCCGCTATATGATGAAGCAATCGAAGGGTGGTTTCTCGAAGAAATTCCCGAGAGTCCTTATGATTTACGTTTGTCGCTTTATTCTTTCGACAGCCTCCTTAAAGCCGATACGATTTCGGTTTATATCCAATCCATGTTTGGCACCGACCAGGCCTGGAAAGCACCCGTCAATGGCTATCCGGCCATTATAACCACCTATTGTGACCACGACAACGATGGGGTGAATGAAATACTCCTGGGAACATCGGCCGGGATGATGGCTTTCAATCCCGATGGCACGGCCAAAACCGACGGGTTGCCCTTTTTCCCGCGCAATAATTACATGATCCCGCCTGCCATTGGGGAAATCAATGGTGATGGGATCGATGATATTGTCGCGGTGGGGTATGATCCTCCCAAAGTATATATTTTCCCATCGGGCGGCGAGCGAATTGAAAACTATCTGGGAATTACCCCTCCGGTCGGGAATTACTACCGCACCGAAAGCGAATTCCCCAAAGTATTCCTGAAAGATATCGATAGTGATGGTCTCGATGAAATCTTTGTCTATATTTATGACGGGGATTTATCGAAAACATTTATTTTCCGCCCGGATGGTTCCCTGTTGTATGTCTTTAATTATTTTTATGATATCCTCTCGGTTGATCTGGACAACGATGGACTCGATGAATTTTACGCCTGTAATCTCTCCTATTGCCTGCTTCGTCAAATTGATGCCGTCACGGGTCAAACCATTGACAGTCTTTTGATCCAGATGAACGGAAGCGATTTTAATATCGCCGGTTTTTCGGCTTATGATATTGACAACGATGATGTCCAGGAACTGATTATGTATGGCTATTATCTCGATTATAACTACTGGATATATGCCTTTGATGGCGGGCTCAATCTGCTTCCCGGTTGGCCTCATGAAATGGGAGTCGATACCTATGTCGTGCCGAGCGTGCCGATTTTCGGCGATATTGACGATGACGGCGAGGCTGAGTATTTCTCGACCTTTTTCGATATCAGCACAAGCTATGTTCTGGCCTGGAATCTCGACGGCTCCTCGTATATTCCCAACAGCCACAACGGCCTGTTCGCCACCACTCCGGAACCGAGTGTTATGAATATGCTCCTTCTGGGAGATATAAACGGCGATTCCCGCATCGATGTGGTGGCCTGCGCCAATAACGATATGTTTGACACCTATAACGCCCAAAGGATTTATGCCTGGGATGCCGACGGAGCTCAAATCCCCGGATTTCCACTGATCACCGTCCGCGATGTCTATACCAGTGACCGGTTCACGCCATCGCTGGGCGATATCAACCGCGATGGTCATGTCGATCTGGTTATCACCACACCCGATAGCAATCAGATTTTCGTCAATTATCCTGGGGCTGAATATGACGAATGCTCCTTCCCGGTCCCATTCTGGCGTGTCAACCGGCGAATGAATAATATCGGGCGGCTCCCTTCACTCTGTCACTCGACCGCTGTCGAGGATCATGAAGCCGATATCTTGCCTGAGACTTGCCGACTCTCGCAGAATGTACCCAATCCGTTTAATCCGATAACCACGATTGAATACTCACTTCCACAACGATCGCCGGTTTCAATTGAAGTTTATAATATTATTGGCCGGAAAGTGGCCACCCTGGTTGATGATACAAAAGGCCCGGGGAATTATCGTGTTACCTGGGATGGTACGGCAGACGACGGCACCAAGGCGGGATCGGGGATATATCTTTATCGCCTTAAAACTGGAAAGCATAGCGAAACCAGAAAAATGATTTTACTCAAATAGCCGAATCATCACATATTATTCCCGAAAACAATCACTGACAGGAGCCGTCGCAATGACGGCTCTTTTCGCATGAATCATATCGCAGTAATTGTATCAGGGTATCGTTTTTTCGTAAAAAACTACGAACGAATCCGGCTGAAAGACCATTGCCAATTATAATTATCTTGCCGGACAACGACTTACACTGCCGATTTGATCGACCAGGCGTATTGGCACAATGTTTGTATCATAATTCTTCATAAATATATCTGGCAATAGGTTTCATGGTGCCGGACATAATTAATCGGGCCCGCCATACTGTCTGCCTCAAATCGGTGAGCCGACAGCCTGATTAAACAGACCGGATCATGAGAAGGGAGCCAAAATGCTCAGGATCGCTATCGTCATTTTTTGCATCATGGTGCTGTATTTGATAATGTGCGCCAGTCCCTGTCTGACGATGATGGCTATGGCATTTGCATCCGAATCGGGGTCAGCGGCGGATGCCCCGGTTGAATCTATCGCAATAATAAAGAAATGCTGCCCATCTCTGGCCGAACTGCCGTTAATGCTGGGGCGACCCGCACCCTGTATTAAGAATTACTCGCTTTTTGGACATTAATTCCGCCCGATATGATGGCGGTGTCGGAATTTTTGGATTATTTGATTATCAGCATCTTTCTGGTTTCGGTATATTCGCCTGCCGACAGACGATAAAAATAGATTCCCGAAGCCACTTCATAACCATCCTGGTCGGTTCCATTCCATTGGATAATATGGACTCCGGCTCTCTGCCGGTCAAGGCGATACTCCCTAACTACCTGGCCGAGAAGATTGAAAATGGTCAGTGAGATATCGGCATGGCGCGGTAAGGCATACTCGATCGAGGTCGTGGAGTTGAAGGGATTGGGATAATTCTGGACCAGTTTATATCCGGATGGCAAATTCCCCGGATCATCGTCAAGCACCGGCGTAGTCTCACCTCCGACTTTGACGATAAATACATCGGTCCCCCCTGCCGAATATGAGTAGCTTTCCCCGATAACCAGGTAATCGTTGAGTTGATCCTGAAAAACCATACGCCCATAATCTGAATTGGAGCCTCCGACAGTCTCAGTCCAGATAGTATCACCCGCCGGATCAGTCCTGACCAGATAAATATCGATTTTCCCGGCGCCGTATGAATCGGTCGTTCCGGTTAACAGGTAGGTGCCGTCCAGAGCCCGGCAAAGATGATAGAGTCTGTCATCACCGGTTCCGCCGTACGTTTTTTCCCATAAAACTACTCCGTTCGCATCGGTTTTAATCAGATAACCATCGGTATACCCGGAACCCGACGATGAGGTGGCGCCGATAATAAGATACCCCTGGTCACCGGCAATCTCGACCGAATAGGCCAGATCGGCCCCACTGCCACCATAAGTAGTGGCCCAGAGGGAGTCTCCCGAGGCGTTTGCCCGAACCGCATAAACACTGCTGTAACCGGTCCCGAACGATCCCGTGGCTCCGACCGCGATATAACCCCCATCGATTGTCTGGCGAACGGCATATCCGGTCTCGCCGCCGGTCCCGCCGAATGTCTCCGACCAGACCAGATTTCCCAGCGAGTCGGTTTTCACCAGATAAATGTCGGAATAACCGGCTCCCCAGGAATTACTGGTTCCACATATTATATAACCGTGGTCCCCCGTCCGCCGGACCGATCGCCCCTCATCATCCTCACTTCCCCCGTAGGTTTTCGACCAAACGATAGAACCCAGCGAATCGGT
The DNA here is from genome assembly GCA_016933955.1 of Candidatus Zixiibacteriota bacterium. Lineage (NCBI taxonomy): Bacteria > Pseudomonadati > Candidatus Zixiibacteriota > Candidatus Zixiibacteriota bacterium. The sequence goes on along the minus strand of JAFGTT010000001.1, from coordinate 22,856 downwards.
ACAAACAAGATAGACATCTTTTTTACCGCTTCCAAAAGATCGGGTGGAACCGACCAAAACATAGCCGTCGTTGCCGGATGAAACGACATCATAACCGTAATCAGTATCGATCCCCCCGATGGTCCGCGTCCAGAGGGTATCACCGGCCGCGGATATTTTCAGCAGATACAGATCGAATCCACCCGCCCCATATGAATAGGTGTTTCCAAGGATTAAATAGCCGCCTTCGCCTGTCTCCAGTCCGGCATACCCGTTTTCATTATAGACACCGCCGTGGTGATGTTGCCAGACAAGATCCTGCGCATGGCCCGTCGAAACGACCAGGCAAATTAAGGCCATAAAGATGTAATTGCTCCATGCACTTCGAGATATCATCTCACTCACTCCATAAAATCGAAAGTTGCTGTTAAAAATTTGAACAGCGGCTTCCGGTATTGGTATCGGATATTCCCCATACCACTTTAGCCATCGGATAAATTATTTTTACCGGTGATGACGGCCTATTATCTGACCGGTAAGCCGTTAGCGGGGTGAAAAATTGAAAAAGGCCATCCAAACCCGTTAGCGATTTCATTAGAAACCAGTTGGATTCTTCCAAGAAATTGTCCCGTAACGATTTAATAGCTGAGACTATGGGGCAAATCCCACAACCGACCGGTGTCAAAAGGCCTGTCCGCAAACCAATAAACCAATAATCGCTTATCTACCAACAACATGCGCCACCGCAAGAAATTCGGCATCACGATTGCAAAAGGGATTGTCAGGAAAAAAAATATTTATCGGGGGAGATAAAATGTCTGCCAGAAAACTGCTTTTAACGGTCTTTACAATAACCTTGATCCTGAACCTTTCAGCCGATCTTCAGGCCCAGGAATCGGGGACTATCCAGGCCACCGCCACCGTCATTGCGGGTATTTTAATTACCGGTGAACACGATCTCATCTTCGGAACCGTTTTACTCGGAATAGATAAAACGGTCGATAAGGCCGATGTCGGCTTCGCCGGCGAATGGCTGATCCGAGGTGATAACAGTGCCGAAATCACTCTGGATTTTGCCCTGCCGGATAGGTTAATGCACGAAGATTCGGTGGCCACCATGATTATCGATTTTAACAATACTGACGCCTCGTATGATGATGGCTCCGGAGGCGGACAGACCAGTCCGGTCGATGATATCAATCCCAATGGGCCGGTAACGCTCGATCTGGGAGTCACCGGAGAGATGACGGTTTGGATCGGAGGCACGGTTCGCCCGACTATTTCTCAAACCGGCGGTGATTATGCTTCCGATGTCACCCTGACGGTGGCATACACGGGCAATTAAAATCCCTCCCTTGATTTATTATTATATTCCGTTTCGTCCTATAACCCCGGGTTCCCCGGGGTTTCTTTTTACATCGATTCAGGTTACGGTCTCAGTCCGTCGAGCCCATCCAATTTCAATATTGACTCGCCGTGAAATATTCGATAGCTTTTACTGAGGTCGATTATGCGAAAAACAATTATCATACCCGTACTTTTTATTATCATGGCTATGTTCGTTATCCCCGTCTCGGGGCAGACTATCACAATCAATAATTATCTTGTCTTCGGCGATGTCTTTCCGGGAATACCCAAACAAATAACCAAATATACTCCCGGAGCCGCCGCGGAATTTCTGGTCACCGGAACAGCCGGTTCCGAGATTTCCATAGATTTCACATTACCGACTTACATGAATTACAGCGGCTGGAATATGCAGCTTATCTTTCGCAGTGATGATTGCTCCATGGACTCCAGCGCCACTCCGGATCAAACCAGCCCTGGTCATGACGATCTCAATCCCTGGCATACCATCACCTACCGCCTCGGTTCCAATGGCCTTGTTATCTGGCTGGGAGGGCAGGTTGTCCCCAAACTTCGTCAGCAAAAAGGAAGTTACACGGCGGCAATTGTCCTGACCGTAGCCTATACCGGTAATTGAGCCTGTCTTTTGCTTTAGGCGTATTTTCTTAACGAAATTTTTCCTGTCAGCAGAAATCCTGCCACCCCCGGCCACCACACCGGATTCCGCAGAATAAAATTAATTTCTCTCCCGTAATAACATAATCTGTTGTATACCAATAGAATAAAACACTAAATAAGTCGAGGCTGGGGATTATTGGGTCATTCCCATAGCCAGCCAAAATTTATGGCATTTTGCATTATTTTTTTGTCTCAAACCGTTAAGAAACGTCGCCGGATGTCGATTATTCCCATATGAAACAATAGTAGCGGACTGAGACAACAAAATGTTTAGCTCATAAAAGGAGAAGGCTATGCATCTCAATTCAAGGATGAAACAGTTATCAGGGCTTATTGCACTAATCGCGCTGTTTGCGATTTTCGGCCCCGTCACAGCCAATGCTCAAGATGTGGCCGTCGGTCAGGCCACCGCTAATGTTCTGGCCGTTCTGGCCGTTTCGGCAACCCATGACCTTGCCTTTGGCGATGTTCTTCAGGGTGTCCCGGCAATCGCGGATAAAACCGTCATTGCCAATGCCGGCGTTTTCCAGATAACCGGTGAAGGTACCAAGGAAATCTCGATGTACCTCCAGTTGCCGGATTACCTCTGGAACTCGACCAATACCGATCGTCTGGTGATCGCCTTCAGCAACACCGATGCTGATCTCGACACTACCGCGGCCGGTACCCCGGCGGCCCATGGCGGCGGTGCCGTTGTTGACCAGGACCCGCATAATCTGCCGGATACGCCCCTGGGCGGAGCCGACAATATTCTGCAGATTTTCATGGGTGGCACCGTTTACCCGACTGTCGATCAGCGGGCCGACGCTTATGCCGCCGATATCGTCCTGACAGTGGCTTACACCGGCAACTAATATCAAGGGAGTGATTTGATGCGCTACGTAAGACACATACGAATAGCGTCAGGAGTAATACTCACATTATTGATGGTTCTTGTCTTTATCGGATCATCACTGGCGCAGGATGTCGCCACCGGAAATGCCACGGCCAACGTTCTGGCGGTTCTGGTTGTAACCGCCACTCATGATCTGGCCTTTGGAGATGTTCTTCAGGGGGTTCCGAAAACTGCGGATAAAACCGTTATTGCCGAGGCCGGCGTTTTCCAGATTACCGGTGCCGGAGGCAAAGAAATCTCGATGCATCTCCAGCTGCCGGATTACCTCTGGAATTCGACCAATACCGATCGTCTGGTGATCGCTTTCAGCAGTACCGACGCTGATCTCGATACCACCGCGGCCGGGACTCCGGCGGCTCACGGTCTGGGCGCCATTGTCGATCAGGATCCGCACAACCTGTCCGACAATAATCTGGGCGCCACCGATAATATCCTTCAGATCTTTATGGGTGGCACGGTTTATCCGACTGTCGATCAGCGGGCCGATGCCTACGAGGCTGATATTATTTTAACGGTGGCTTATACCGGTAACTGACGAAAGAATGAAATTGACTTTTTGGAGATTTAAGGCCTCCTTGTTGGGAGGAAAATAGTAACGGGCTCCATGAATGGGAGCTCTGGAATCGCATAGGATGAGGTTAACATGGATCGCAAGAAATTTCTCCCCCGTTTTGCCGGTTTCCCGGGATGGCGGGGGATTGCTTTTTTTATTGTATTCTTTCCTGTCCTGGTCACGACCATCTCGGCCGGAGTCCTGGTAGCCCCGACATCAGTGATTCTCTCGGATACCAAGAAAACCGGGAGACTAACCATCCAGAACCCCACCGATAAACCAAAGGAAATATCTATCGATTTCAGTTTCGGCCTGCCGGAATCGGACAGTCTGGGTAATGTTAAGGTGCGAATTGATGATGAAGCCGTAAGTGGCCCGCGCTCGGCGGCCGAATGGATTAAAGCCTATCCCCGGAAATTCATCCTTCAACCCGATTCGACCCAGGTGGTCAGATTCCTGGCCAAACCGCCGGCGGATCTGGCCGACGGCGAATACTGGGCCCGGATTATGGTTAAATCCCAGGAAGGACAAACTTCAATCCCCGTTGCCGGTCAGGACGACCGGATCACCACTAAACTGAACATGATTATGCAAACCGCCGTCAATCTGAAATATCGGACCGGTAATCTCATATCCAAACTGGAAGTGGTTAGAACCGAAGCCAGAGATCTGGATTCAACCATCGAAATTTACCTAGATATGGTCAATCGGGGTAATGTTTCTTACGTCGGCTTACTCAATTGCAAACTTATCGACAACCGGGGACGATTGGTTTCCGATCTCACCATTGACCTGGCCGTGTACCATAGTCTCCTGCGTCGACTTAATCTTCCGGTCAAACCGGGGAATTTCGAAAGACCGTTCAAAGTCGAGGTTGCCATCGGGACCGAAGGCCGGTCCGATATCCCGTCCGATGAATTGATTATGGGCAACAGTATCGCCTTAACCGAACCGGTCCATTGAGGACCAAAAGATAGGAATATGATATAACTAGCCGGGTACGAAAATGATAGGGGCGCGCTCAGGAAAACCGATATCCCTTGGAATAACTGCCGGTCTGCTGGCCTGCCTGATAATGGGCGGCGTGGCTGGCTCGATCCGGGCGGCGGAATTCGAGGAAATTATTGTCAAGTTTGAAGTTCCCAAACTTATCAATAAGGATATTGTCGCGCAGTTTGATGGCGCCAATATTTATATTCCGGTTATCGAAATTTTTGGCCTCCTGGAAATCAATCTGGATGCCAATTTCGAGAAGGGACGAATTGAGGGTGAATTTCTAAGATCAGATAATAAACTTGAAATCAATATATCCGACCGGAAAATCCGCTGTTTCGGTAAAATGACCGACCTGGAAAATAGCGATTTTTATCTTGGGGACCGTGAAATCTTCCTTAAAATCGATCTGTTTCAGAAAATTTTCAATTTGATGATGTATTTCAATTTTTCGGAATTGAAAGTATATCTGCCTCTCGACCGTGAATTCCCTGCCTATCTGAGAATGAAACGCCGGGCGGCCCATGACAAACTCAAAGAAGAGCGGCTCCTGTCGCGTGACATTTATGAAATCCCCTATAAGCGGGAAACGCTTAAGGGCGGTGTGGCCGACTGGTCATTGACTGTCAGTCCCATCAAAAACGCCGGGCAGTATTTCAGCCTTGGATTGGGCGGCATGGTTTTCGGCGGCGATATCGAGGTGAATGGATCGGTCAACAGCATCAGTGGTTTCGACCCCGGCCAGTTGCTCTACCGCTGGCACTATTTTATCGACAATAGCCGCTACTTCACTCAGCTGGAACTGGGCGAAATCAACTCAAGCGGCTCGTTGAACCGCAACCTTAAGGGTGTTCTGCTGACCAACCGTCCCCAGATTCAGAGGAAGTATTTCCAGACAATCAATGTTTCAGGTAATGCCGGCGAGGGCTGGGAAGTCGAATTGTATGTTAACAATCGCCTGACCGACTATGCCTATACCGATCAGAAAGGTGATTATCATTTCCTGACTGATGTTTATTACGGATCATCACGGGTCTTGCTAAAAATGTACGGCCCGGATGGCGAGGTGCGGACCGAGGAGCAGTATATCCGGGTTCCCTTCAATCTTATCCCCAAGGGAAGTCTCGAATATGAAGTGGCGGGCGGATCCATGACGACCAGGAACGGGGATAAAAATTATGCCCAGGCCAACACTTATTACGGCCTCTTCACCTCCCTGACAATGGGGGTAAACGCCGATGTGCCGCTTAATCCCGAAGAGGGCGAAGAGATGATTATGGCGGGAGATTTGACTTATCAGCTCCTGGGGAATTTGCTTTTAAACGGCTCTTTTTCACCCGACAACAAAACCGAGTACAGCCTTAATTACAGCAATCCGGAACTGGTTAATATCAATTTCGGATATATTGACTATTCGGAAAACGATTTCTGGAATGCTCTTAACCAGAAAAACAACATATCCCTGTCGATATCGTCCCCGTTGAAGGTCAGAAAAAGCTACCTGGGTCTCCGTTATCGGCTTTCCATTGACAATTACGACACCTATAAAATCACTAATATGAATTACGGGCTGAAATTGCCGCTTTACAAAATGCACCTTAATTATCTCGGCAACTACAAGATTTCGAAGTATATGACCCGGTCGGAAAAAGATCTGAACAGCCAGTTGTTTTTTTCGACGGCCTTTGTCAAATGGCTGCGCCCCCAGTTTAAAATCGATTACAGCCATACCGCGAATCAAATCACCAAATACGGTATCTATTTCCAGAAGCGGGTTTTCAAAACCGGCCAGCTGGCCCTCAGCTATGAGCACAACGCCCTGACCGGAAACGGTATGGTCATGATAAGTTTCAATATCTTTAACGGCTTCGCCAATCTGACCTCCCGGGCCAATATCACCCCGACCCAGACCATCGTTACCCAATCACAGCGAGGCTCAGTGCGTTTTGATCAGGAAACTGGCTCGTTCCGCTTCGATCGGCGCAACGGCGTCGGTCAGGGAACGGCCGTAGTCTGGCCGTTTCTCGATGAAAACTATAACGGCCTTCACGATATCGGCGAACCCTTCCTGACAGAATTGAAAGCCAGTATCGGCGGAGCCCGGGCGGTTCGCGGCGGCAAGGAAAATATATATTACTATGATGGTCTGAAACCTTACGATGATTATGTCGTGAAAATCGACCAGTACAGCCTGGACAATCCCATGCTTCGCCCGGCCCATGAAAATTTCCGGGTAACCATAAATCCCAACACCGTCACCAGCATCAATGTCCCTATCGTCACGGCCGGTGAAATTACCGGTAAGGTGGAAAGAGTCGTGCAGGGGGAGACTGTCGGGGTCGGTGGTATCCGTATAATGGTAATCAATGAAGTCACCGGAAAAGAAGATAATATCACGACCTTCAATGATGGTGAATATTTTCACCTCGGTCTGGTTCCCGGCATGTACAAGGCATTCATCGATCCCGATCAATTGACCAAATATGGCTATGTCTCCGATCCGCCGTCGCTGTCCTTCCAGATAAAAACCATCGAAGGTGGCGATTCGGTGGATAATCTGAATTTTATTATTCGTCCTGAAAACTGATTTCAAACTATCATTCAGAAATTCACGCCATCACCAATATCAACTCTGCGGGAACAATTTCTCCTGCCCATGGTTTAACAGGAAAATGAAATTCCGGGCATTATTTATTCAGCAAAAAATTATTGGGAAAAGACAGGAGATTTAAAATGATTCTTAAAAGTATGATTGCCATTGGACTGGCGTTATTGGCCATGTCCTATCCCGCCTTCGCCGCCGATGAATACATTTTCGACAAAGCCCATTCGCATATCGGCTTTAAGGTTAGCCACATGGTGTTAAGCAAGGTTTCTGGCAACTTTAATGGGTTTGACGGAACTATCAAGTTCGACGAAAACGATATAGCCAAATCATCGGTCAACGTTAAAATCGATGCGGCCTCTATCAACACCGATAATACCGACCGGGATAAACATCTCAGAAGCGCTGACTTCTTTAATGTTGAGAAATACCCGGAAATAACTTTTTCCGCCACCCGGGTGGAGAAAACCGCCGATGGCCTTATTTTACATGGTAATCTAGCTATGACGGGAGTAATCAAAGAAGTTTCTATCCCGTTTTCATTTAATGGAAAGCTCAAAGATCCTTGGGGTAATGAGCGAATCGGATTCGAGGGACAAACAAAAATCAATCGCAAAGATTTTAATATCACCTGGAATAAGGTTCTTGATAATGGCGGCCTGACAGTGGGTGATGATGTTATCATTGATTTACAGGTGGAAGCAGTAAAAAAATAGATTGCCGATATTTTGGCGGAAATCTTTGAATGAATGGGGAATCAATCGATTCCCCGTTTTCTTGTCCATCCCAATAACAAGGCTCGAGTCTTTTTTAAATTTCCTTAAAAATCTAATATGCCTCTCATAATTTCCTAACAGCCCATGCCGTTAATCCTGACGGCAATTACAGGGATGTATTATCAGGCTCTGGGATCAAAAAACCAAAAAAGAGGAAAAGACAATGATTGGTAACGCTAAGACCAAAACCATCAACATTTTAACCGCGCTTTTATTGTTGACGGCCATATCGCTTTACCCCGTTACGATAGCAATGGCGGCAAAAAGCGGTTCGATTACAGGTCAGATAGTCGATTCGGAAACAGGCAATCCCATAATCGGCGCCAGCGTCTATATAAAGGATACCAGAATGGGCGCGGCCAGTGATCTGGACGGCAATTTTATAGTCAAACTGGTCCCTCCGGGCACCTATATTCTGGCTGTCTCCTCCATCGGATATGCCGGGATAACCATTGAACAGGTTGTGGTAGAAGAAGATACTCCGACAGCTCTTAATTGTACGCTGGATCCGAAAAATATAATGGGCAAAAAAATTGTGGTCACGGCGACGGCCCTGAAAAATACCGAAGCTAACCTTCTGCGCCAGCGACAGAAATCCCCGACCATCAGTGATGCCATCAGTTCCGAGGCCATTTCCAAATCCGGCAGCGGTGATGCCGCTGAGGCCATGACCCGGGTAACCGGGGCTTCCGTGGTCGGAGGGAAATATGTTTTCGTCCGCGGTCTGGGGGGCCGTTACAGTAATGCCCGGCTGAATGGTACGGCCATTCCCAATGCCGATCCGGATAATCAGGCCGTTCAGATGGACCTCTTTCCAACCGGATTGCTTGATAATGTGACGGTGGAGAAAACTTTCACGCCGGATAAGCCGGGGAATTTCTCCGGCGGAAGTGTCGATTTGCAAACCAGGGACATGCCGGAAGCGCTCAGTCTTTCTTTCTCTTCATCCTTGAAATATAATTCCATTACCACCGGGGAGAGCGACTTTCTGTCATCATCGCGCGGCAGTCTGGACTGGCTGGGTTATGATAACGGCTACCGCTCCTTGCCGGGGGAGCTTCTGGACTCCAAAGCGACCCAGAACCGGCCGCGAACCGGGACTCTTGAAGAGGGCCAGGCCTCCGATGAAATAATGAAGGCCTTTTCCTCGGACATGGCCCCGACCAGACGGCGGGCGCCGCTCGGCCAAAGCTATGCCTTTTCTTTCGGAAACAGTTACCTGCTGGGTGAACAACCGCTGGGAATTTTGGCCAGCCTGACTTACAGCCACAGCTATTCTTACTACAACGATGGAACCGTTTCCCGCTACGTTCTTTTCGATCAAAATGCTCCTTTTCTCGATGTCGAGTATTCCATGCCGGATGAAAAGGGCAAAGAAGAGGTCCTCTGGGGCGGCCTGTTCCATTCCAGTTATGTCTTCCACCCTCACCACAAAATATCCACTCAGTTCGTTTACAATCGCCAGGGCGAGAATGAGGTCCGCTATATTGTCGGCGAAGACAACGGCAGTACCAACGGTATGTATCAAACCCGCTCGATTATTTATGCCGAGCAGTATGTGCAAAGCCTTCAGGTCGACGGAGATCATTATTTCAAACCGTTTCGTCTGGACTGGAAGGCCTCCTTCAGCAAATCGAACCGGAATGAACCGGATGTCCGCTATTTCAGCAACGCCTTCGTACTCCATCCGATTCTGGACGAAATATCCGGTGACACTCTTGGTTACGACACCTCATACTACATGAGCTCCACCGGGGGAACATATCACCCGGTCCATTTCTTCCGGGAGATAGATGAAAAAAACAATGAGTTTCAATTGAATCTCTCGGTGCCCTTAATGAAACGGTACGGCCGGGAACTAAAGCTATCGACCGGGACCTCGATACTGGCCACCGATCGAATCAACAGCGAACGACGTTTCGAAATAGACTTCAACGAGCCGGTATACTATGACGGTAACCCCGACAATTTCGTGGACGCCGATGTCATGGGTATCGACTGGGATCACAGCCGGATGCTGATTGACGCCGAAATCGACTCAGTTTTGCAATATATCATCGACTCGCTTGAAGTCTTTCCCGGCTTTTGGTTTTATGATACTGTCGGGGTCGATACCATCCAATGGGACACTCTCACCGCCGACACCTCCTATCGTTTCGCCTATTACAAATGGATCGACGAAAGTTCCCTGACCAAAGGGAATAATAATTACACCGGCGAGCAGGATATCTTCGCCCTGTACTGGATGGTCGAGGCGCCGATAACGTCAAGGATGAATTTCGTCGGCGGGACCCGGATGGAAAACACCGATATGACTATCAAAAGTGCCGTCATTGCAGAAGACGAAGGGTTGATCGACGCTACCGACTGGTTACCATCGGCCAGCTTGACTTACCTCTTGAAGCCGGATATGAACCTTCGCCTGGCTTATGGTCGAACCCTGGCGCGCCCGACTATGAAAGAGAAAAGCCGCTCGATTTCTTATGAATTCATGCAGGGACTGGTTTTCAACGGCAATCCCGATTTAAAACGAACTCTGATCAATAACTATGATATTCGCTGGGAATGGTTCCCCAATCCGGGGGAATTGCTGGCCATCAGCGGTTATTATAAACGGTTCAAAGATCCGATCGAACGGGCTCTCTGGGGTAATAATAATGACATTATTTATCTGAATGTCGATCGGGCCCAGGTGATCGGGGCCGAATTTGAACTTCGTAAAGGATTGGGTTGCCTTTGGTCAAAACTGGACGATTTTAAATTCGAAGGCAATCTGACATTGACGCATTCCAAAATAACTATTCCGGAAACGGAAATGGCCAACCGGCTTTATTTTGATTCTCTGGCTTCGAATACCAGACCGCTCCAGGGTCAGTCGCCTTATATTATCAATGTCGGATTATCATACGAGAATTTCAAATCAAAGACCGCGGCCAGTCTCCTGTTCAACGTTTTCGGACGCCGCCTGTCCGAAGTCAGCCGCGGCGGGATGCCTGATATCTATGAAAAACCACGCCCGATGCTGGATTTTACTTTTTCCAAAGGGATTATTTCCGGTCTGCAGTTCAAACTCGCGGCCAAGAATCTGCTTGATGAAAAGGTAAGCAAGGTAATCGATTATAAGGGAACCGAGTATATTTTCAGGGAATATTCATCCGGCCGATCAATATCTGTCGGTCTGTCCTATAAAATATGATTCTAATTCGTCCCTCAACGGATTATCGTTTTCCCGAGAAGACCCATTCTATAACGGGCCTTCTCTTTTTTCCGTCCCGCAGGCTTCGATTGGTAGAGAAATACATTTCTAACATTGTCATCATAATAGATAAATACACGATTTCTATTCTTGCCCTCGTAATGTTGATCTCTGCAAAAAGATGTGTGTGGGAGATGCCCGATTATTCAGGGAGCCACCCGAGGTTGAATGGTGAGGCATCTTCCGGGAAAGACCTGATTCGAAATCGAAAAAAGCTGATAAAACCCCGGAGGTGAGAGAATCTAAAATTCTGAATTAAGCTAATTTGAAATTTTATCGGCAAATGAAAAGAACCTGACATGCAATAGTTTCTTAAGGAGGAACCTGATGTTTCAAAAACTTTTAACTCTCGTCTGTATCATGCTGATACCGGCTTTTGCTTTCGGTTATCCCGACAATTGCCAGTTCGATGATACCATCGTTGTTCGTGACTATGACGTTCACAATGGTTACAATGGCGGCCCGATCAATACTAATTTGACCCTGACGGCCAACAACCTCTATGTCCTGGTCGGTCATGTTTACGTTGAAGAAGGCTGTAAAATAACCATCGAGCCTGGAACCGTTATCTGGGGCACTAACCCGGAAGACCCGACCTACGGACCTGACACCCTTAACCCGGGCGCTCTGATAATCGCCCGCGGCGGAATTATCGATGCTGAGGGAACCGTGGATGATCCTATCATTTTCACGGCCGTCGGTGACGATGTCTGTGATCCGGATGATTTTGGCTACAACGACCGTCAGCTCTGGGGCGGCATTATAATCCTCGGCTACGCCGATATCAACACCGCCGATTCAACGGGTCATATTGAAGGGATTCCTGTCGGTGAACCACGCGCTGACTACGGATCCGATATCCCCAATGATGAAGACAGTTCCGGTGTTTTGCAGTATATCTCGCTCCGTCACGGCGGTCATGAAATCGGCGACGCCAATGAAATTAACGGCTTTACCTTCGGCGCGATCGGCTCCAAGACGGTTTGCGATCATCTTGAAGTTTTCGCCAATTATGATGACGGCTACGAATGGTTTGGCGGTAATATGAACTGCAGCCACCTGATCGCCGCTTACACTGGCGATGATTGCTTCGATATGGATGAAGGCATTCGCGGCAATTTCCAGTTCCTCTTTGCCATGTATACCGACTCGGCCGGCGATAAAAACGGTGAACACGATGGCGGCACCGATCCCGAATCCGGTCTGCCTTATGCCCATCCGGTCGTTTATAACGCCACTTTTATCGGTCGCGGATCCAATCCTGATCTTTGCAACGGTGCCACTTCCACCTTCCATATCCGTGATAACTGGGGCGGCGAATACCACAACTCGATCTTCACCGAAGCCTCCTGCTATGGTATTTTTGAAATCGAAAACCTGGATGCCGGTTATTCCAATCCTTCAGTGGTTGATTCCGAACAGCGCCTTCGCACCGGAGATATTAAATTTGGTTATAACATGTGGTATGGTCATGGCTCTGTCATGGCCGATTATGTCAATCCGGCCCCACCCAAAGTCGATTATCAGCACGTTCTCGATTATTTCAACGGCGTCGGCGATTATGCTTCCGGTAGCGCCAACGAAACCGGCCCGACCAATGATTTCGGGATTGACCCGATGCTTGTCAGCTTGAGCTGGAGAGACGGCAATCACGGCGAACTCGACCCGCGTCTCCAGACCGGCAGCCCGGCCAAAGGCGGCGCCATGGATTCCTATCCGTCCGACCCGTTCTTCACCACGGTTGATTACAAGGGCGCCTTTGACCTTTATTCATCCAATCCCTGCGATTTTTGGCTCGGTCGCTGGACCTACCTGGCCGAAAAAGGTATCGTCCCCGGGATGAAGTGCGGCGATGCCAATGCCAGCGGCGGAGTTAACATTCTCGACGCCACCTACATTATTACCTACCTTTATAAGAGTGGACCGGCCCCGAAACCCTGGCAGGTTATTGGCGATGTCAACCACTCCGGCGGCGTTAATATTCTCGATGCAACCTACCTGATAAACTACCTCTATAAGAGCGGACCGGCACCGGACTGCTGTCCGTAATCTCTTTCGATCCCCCTGATAAACCGGCCTCTGCCCGGAGGCCGGTTTGCCGTATAATACAGGCGGTTTACCCGCCTGTATTTTTTAAAACGCGAAAAAAACAATACCGGCAGGAAAAAATAAGGGGACGACTTTCCGGCCAATGACCGTCAAAAAACCGCCCCCCACTTAAGGAGATTACTTCGCCCTTAAGACTACCGGGAACGACCAGAAGACTACCCGAAAATTGTATCCGGCGGCCACCCTGACGGACCAATTCTCTTTTTTGCCCGCCGCCTGTTGTATCCCATGGACTTAATGGTCAATTTTACCATTAGAACAAGACCATTATGTACTATTATTGACCGCATAGGTGACCGTTGCACCACGCGAATTTTTAACTGGACATCATTATCCCTCTTGACAGAAATAAAAAAGTCCATATATTTATATTACTATTAACATATCCCCCCCTAAAACCGAATCCTATAACCGGCGGGAGAAAAAATATGCAGTCATCAGTCAGGGTCCTGGCGGCCTCGATGACGATGATGTTGGGGCTGGGATTTTCTGTTCTTTCCGCGGAAACACCGACACCGTCTCAGGTTGGCGAAGACGGCGATTTCCTGACCGGGTTGACCTGCTATTACGGACCCGGCGCTCTCGAACCATTAAATCTCGACCTCTGGTTCGGCGGCGATACGGTCGACAACCAGGGAATGCATCCCGATATTGTCGATTTTCCCGACGGATTCGGTCCTTCCGGTGGAAATTCCGTCATCGGTCTTAACCGGGAAAGGCATCTCGATACACTGATTGCATCGACGGACACCCCCAGATGGCGTTACTGGATGGCTTTTACACCCTACCCTTATGGTCTTGCGGCTTATGAGGATCCGACCATACGGGTCAGTTCCTTTATGGATCGGGATTGGATCCGGCCATTTGCCATCGGCGATGACCCGTCCGACAGCAGCGATATGATTGATACTATCTGGGTCGAGGACCCGATCTCGGATTTCGGGATATATAAATCAGGATCAATTATCGACCCTGATACGATCTGGAATGAGTATCTCAAACTCGGGTTGGTAACAACGGGCATCAACGGCCACAATGCCGACCCCGAATTCATTCGCGATCCCGACGACAGAATTATCATGGTGGCCTTTCTATCCAACTACCTCGATTTCAGGAGAATCCAGATAATCGCCCTGAATTCCCCCGACGGTATTACCTGGAATAAAAGCGATACCATTTTCATAGCCACCGCTGACCCGAATCAGTCCGATCCCTATGCGGCCTGGAGTTACTTATCGCCAACCCTTTGTTATTTCGGTGGCGGTTACTATTACCTCTGGTTTGTTGATAAAATCGGGCTGGAGCGCGGGACCCAGGTAATAAGGATGCTTCTCCCCGGTCTGGGTATGCCGCCGGTTATGATCGATACCTGCCTGATTACCCCTCCTGCCCCCAATAAGCAGATCTGGCATTTGAAAATCAGGCCATCGCCCAAAGACGGCAATTTTTATATGCTGGCGACCATCAACGGCAAAAACACGACTTCTATGGATAATACCGGACAATATTTATATGTTAGTGCCGATGGCGTCAACTGGTCTATGGTCAGGGAAGTTATCCCGCACGGCTCGATCGGGCAATGGGATTTCTATACTTATCGATCGACTTTCCTCTTTGATTCATTCAACGGTGAAACCATCTTCCCGGCCTGGTATTCGGGAGCTTGCTATGTGACCCGTTCGGAGGGTAATCCCGAAAAAGGCGACGGCAACACCTACCTGATTTGGAAAACCGGTTTCACGGTTATATCCAATGCGCCGCCTCCGGGGGATACCAATGATGACTGCAACGTGAATATCCTGGATGTTACCTATTTACTCAACTATCTTTATAAAGGCGGCCCTCCCCCGCCATCGGTAAAGCAGTCCGATGTTAACGGCGACTGCAAATGCAATATCCTGGATATTACTCACCTAATTAAATACCTGTACCTTGGTGCGACACCGCCGGTGGAAGGATGTGAATTACCTCAATAGCTTTTCTCGGGTGGTATGGCCACATATATATGCAAAAGCCGGATCGAACACGATCCGGCTTTTTTTAATTGACCCCGTATCTCACGGTATCTCTTTATGTTTGGTCTTCCTGCTGCCTTGATACATCTGGTATTTCAACAAGCGGCATTCCAGAGGTCCGTTGTATAGCTTTATCCTCTTCGAGGCCCTCAATCCAATATTACCGGCGGCTTCCATATTTCCCGTGAAAATCCAGGCCTCATAGCCATCGAACCGGTGTTTGAGGGTATCCCCGATCATTCGATAAAGACCATTAATATCTTCAACCCCCATCCGTTCCCCGTAAGGCGGATTAATAACCAGCACCCCCGGCGATGGGGCGGAAACCGGATCGGACAAAGGACATACCTTGAATTCGATATCCTTCTCGACACCGGCCCTCCGGGCATTAGCTCCGGCCTCTTTGATAACAGCCCGGCTTTGATCCGACCCGAAAACAGGGTATTCAGTCCCTGGTCGGATTCGTTTTCGGGCTTCCTCTTTGATTGTAAGGAAAAGTGACTTGTCGAAGTTCTTCCAGCGCATGAATCCAAAATCCGATCGCAACAGGCCGGGAGCAATCCGGCGGGCTATCAAGGCCGCCTCGATAACAAATGTCCCCGATCCGCACATGATATCGACAAACGGTATCTCCCCATCCCATCCGGTCAGGGCTATTATCCCGGCCGCCAGTGATTCGTTAAGCGGTGCCTGACCGCCCACCGTGCGATACCCGCGGCGATGAAGCGGCTCTCCCGAGGAATCCAGGGAAAGAGTCGCCCGATTCTGATGGATATGAATATTTATCCGGATATCGGGATTCTCGAGATCGACCGATGGGCGGCGGCCGGATCGATTACGAATCTGATCGACTATGGCATCTTTGGTTTTCTGAGCGACATATTGCGAATTATTAAAAACCGAATGACTCACCACCGGATCGATCGCCAGAGTCGCATCCGGATCGAGATATTCCTGCCAGTTTAAATCCCCGACAGCCTTATATAACTGGCGGTCATCCTCCACCCTGAAAGACCGTAATGGAACCAGAATTCTGGTGGCTGTCCGGCTCCAGAGATTGGCCCGATAAAGCAGTTCCGGCCCGCCCCAAAATTCCACCGAACGAACCATAACCCGAATTCTGCCGCCGCCCAGATCCTTTATTTCACCGGCCAGGATTTCCTCCAGTCCGTACAGCGTCTTGGCGATCATTCGAAATTCGTTTTTCATGGCGGCTTCCCGTTTTTAATACAAGGTCGTTAGTCACCGGCGGGAGGTTAATCTTTCAAAGACACCGGATGATACACAAATGCTATTTATTGGATACATCAAACAGGGTCGGCTGATAGCTGGCCCAGGTGTGCGGATTTATTTTATGATCAAAGCGGTAACGGCATTCGCCATTTTTACATGTATGCGGTTTTTTCTTGGCGAAATATTCAAAAATCTCGCCGCATACCTCGCATACGGCCGTTTTCCACTCCAGGTCCGGTAGCTTAGGCTGTATCTTCTGTGGCTGCTTCTTTTCTGCCATATCTACTCCATAACCATTTATAAAACGCGGCTATAATAACAGGTTTGTTGAAATGAAGCAATCACATTCTGGCAATAAATGGAAAATAATACGCCTAAAAATAACGAAAGCGGAAACTATCATTTCCGCTTTAACACGCCTATTATCGAATTCCGAAATTACTTCATATAGGTCATTTTCATGGTCCGGCTGGCCTTACCGGCATTAAAACGATAGAAATAAACACCGGTTGCCACTTCTACACCATCATCGTCGGTAGCATCCCACTCGACCGAATAATCTCCCGGTCCCATGGTTTGATTGACCAGAGTTCGGATCTTCTGACCGTTTATATTGACAATATCTATCCTGACATGCTCGCTGGATGGAATCGAATATTCAATCCTGGTGATCGGATTAAAGGGATTGGGGAAATTCTGTGAAAGCCGATACCCCTCGAGCAGGACATTACCATCTTTATCGGATTGCATCGGGTCTTTCTTGATTTCCATTGGTCTATCGGGCGAAAGATTGATACCCTGCCTATCATCGTATTTCATAAGAAGACCTTTCTCTTCCAATTTCTTCCTGACAGCATCATCGAGTTCCTCGCCGTCGATAAGGAACACCACTCCGGTTGACTGGGGAACCTGGATATACTGATAATCCCCATCGTCCGATTCGCCCGGCTTCAGAATAAGACACTTGCCGCTTTCTTTATTGGCCGCTTCCATTATAATACCCTTCGAACGAAGCCATTCATCGGTTGCTGAGTCCACATCTTTCATACCGAGGTACAGATATTCATCGGGTATGCTGTCCAGGCGGACAATACATGGAATCTGTCCACTGGTATCATTAGCTACCCAGACAAGGTTTTTCGACCCGGCCGAATCAAAAGAGGCAATCATTAGGTGATCATATTTTCTATCATTCCCGTCTGTGATGAATGTATCTTCGCTTTCAACGGCGACCACGCTCAGCCCTTTACTGGTTGTCCCCTGCAGGCCATTTTTACTATATATGGTTGTTATTCCGCCCACGGAATCGCAATTGGCAATGGCAATATTGAAACTGGCTTCCCCTTCTGGAATAGAATCATCGACAATCCAGATGATATTTCGCAGGGCTTCTTCATCGCCTAATTTATTGATGACAATTTCATGCAACCCGAGACTGTCTTTTTCGTCCATAAATATCAGTGTTATTTTATCGGCGGCTAAGCTAAGAATATTTCCGCTGACATCCACTTTCACCGGAGTTATATCCTTCGTTAAATTAACCTTATCGATATCGGAAAAGGCCGCGACTACCAGCCGGGCATCATCGCTGCTTTTCAGATTGGATATGACCAATTTGCACGTTTCTTCGCAGTCGGAAATATCCACCGCCGCCTCCGCCACCCCCAGTTTTTCCAGAAGGCCGTTTATCCGGGCGGTATCCATAGCCAGGTTTTTATCCACCCCTGCAAAGGCCACTTCGTATCCCACCGTCCGATCGTATCTGATCGGAATCAGCAGGGATAATAAAACCGCCACCAGTATTCCGGCCAAGCCGATACTGAATCGGGGCCGTCTTTTGACTTGATTCACCAATATAGACATAATCGATAACTCCTTTTTGATATTCTGCTCTGTTACTATGGCAAGCGACTCAACCCGGGACCTGAGCGTCTCCAGTGACACTGTTTCCACGTCATCATCGATTCCTGCCAGTTCCAGATCTCTTTTCAACAATCCGGCCGCATATGCCTGTCGGGCGCATTCGGGACAATTCTGCAGATGAACCAGCAATTCAGTATCAGGATTGAAAACAACCCCCGCCCGGGCGACCTCGGTCAGTTTTTCTCTGATTTTGCGGCAACGCATGTCTTATTCTCTCCTGTCAACATTTTGATGATCTCTTCCGGATCGGGCGGCACCAGACCCTCGGCCAGAGCCGCTCGCATTCTGCCCCGGATCCGCGATAATCTGACTTTGACCGCTCCCTCTCTCCGGCCCAGGAGAGCCGCCAGCTCGGCTATTCTCCAGCCCTCCAGTTCAAAGAGAGTAATCAGTCCTCTGTCTTCCGCACCCAAAACCCTAAAGGCTTTTTCCAGTCGATACCGGGCCGCGTAGCGGTTTCGAGGATTGTCTCCGGCAAGGTTTTCCTCAAACGGTCGATTGATGGTTTCCGATCGCCGGTATTCCCGGTTGCGGAGATGATTCTTAAACGTATTGATCATTATCCGGTAAAACCAGGTTCGGAAAACCGTTCGGTCTCGCAGGCCGGATAAGCCGGTCAACGCTTTGACCAAACTGCTCTGATAAAGGTCATCACCATCGTCACGATTACCTGTCAGTTTGCGGCAAAAGGCCCGGGCTCGTCGGTGTTCCGGTTCGACCAGACTCCAGAACAGGTCCCTATTCATGTTCATCAACCATTAGACAATTCATATCCATAAAGGTAACACAATATATTATATTCCCGTTAAAACGGTAGACTTCCAATTGCAAAATTGCGTATACTCGGAACATATACCGGATAAAACCGTATCTTCATGCGAGAGGTTAGCCATTGCCGATCCTGTGCTTCAATTCGGGATTGGCGGGATTTCAAAAATCAGACTGGAAGAAAAAATGAGTAAAGGCATCAGGTATTCCGGATTTATATTACTACTCATCATTATTGCTGTCTCGACAACAACTCAATCCGCAGAACTCAGCAAACGATACCGGATAGACTTCAAGGTCGGAGGCTGGTCACCGACTTATGCCGCCGAAGATAATAGCTCAGGCGACCTCGTGTCGGTTTCATTACCCGATAACGGCCTTGTCGCCGGTTTCGGTTGCGGCCACTGGATCAACGAAAAATGGGCGGTGACCATCGCGATATCAACGCTGAGTGTTGGCCTGGACTACCGGGTTGGTTTCTTGCAAACATCCACCAGCCATACCAGTGTCATTACCTTTCTCATGGGCGGCCGGTATTATTTCAGCGGAGAGGACTGGCATCCGTACTTATCCCTTGCCGTCGGGCCGTATTACGGCATTCAAAATCAAATCAAAATAGGCAACGATGTTGTCATAAAAAGCACATCTCAATCCGTGCCCGGATGCCGTCTCGGGGGCGGAATAGATTTACAATTAAGCCGGTTGTTCATGCTCGATGCCGATGTCGGTTATAACTTGGTCTCGAACTTTTCTGAAAATATAGGCAATCGAGAGAATTACAGCGGACCGGATTTTACCATCGGCCTGAGCCTCCTGCTGGGCGGCGAAATAAGAACAAAAGGACATTCGGTGGAAAAATAAAATAGTCGTTGTCTTGTTTATATATCACCAAAATATCAAGGATTCGTAATTTCAGGACAATTCCACCAGCCGGTATTTGGGCCAGTCTTCACCGAACATCACCTGGCCTTCCCGGTCGGCATCGGCAATATACCGGCTTTCCACCATAATCGTATAGGCGCCGCCGACCGGACGGTACGATGAAAGACCCATCTGACCGGTTACTCCGAAATGCCCCAGACTGGATTTTAAAACGGCCGGGATTCCTTTGGCTCTCAGGGTCTCAATAAACATTTCGGCATAATATTGCGATGACAGGCTGGCCAGCGGTATCCATTCATAGTAATCGGGATAATCATCCAAATCGTTTTCATAATCGGAATCGCTCTTGCTTTCAACCGGCAAGGAATCCACCAGTTTCTCACCACAATCGGGACATTTTATAATTCCTTCCCGGTATTCATATCGGCACCTGGGACAAAATGGCATAGCTCACCTCTTTACCTTTGGATAACCATAATTTAATCGGTCGACACTGCCTAATCAACAGCTATACCGCCCCTAGGCCGAAATATTCAACCTTATCGGACCAAAGGAAACGGCCAATAAAAAAGACAGATTTTCATACAATCTGCCTTTTTGAATCAAAGGAATTTATCCCGCTATGGCGGATCATGCCACTTCAAGCAATTCGATCTCGAATATCAGGGTTTTATCGCACAGTGGGTGGTTGGCATCCAGCGTTACCGTTTCATCTTCAATTTTGGCAATGGTAACATTGATATTCTGCCCGTCGCCGCGTTGCATGGTTAATTTCAAACCGACCTCGGGGGTTATATCCGGCGGAAAATCTTTCTTGCTG
The DNA here is from genome assembly GCA_016933955.1 of Candidatus Zixiibacteriota bacterium. Lineage (NCBI taxonomy): Bacteria > Pseudomonadati > Candidatus Zixiibacteriota > Candidatus Zixiibacteriota bacterium. The sequence continues at coordinate 2,024 of JAFGTT010000001.1, read as the reverse complement.
ACATCGACCATCATCTCGTTACGATGCCGGCCATAGGCATCCTCGCACGGGATCGTCACCGTCTTAGATTCGCCGGTTTTCATTCCCCGCACCCCGTTTTCGAAACCCGGGATAACCCCTCCCTGTCCGAGGGTGAATGACAGCGGCTCCCGATTATGGGAACTGTCGAACACGGTTCCGTCTTCCAGTTTACCGGTATAATGGACTTTCACGGTGTTTCCGTCTTTGGCCTGATCCATGTAATTCTCCTGTTTACATTAATCTCACAATTATCATTCAGCTTTCGGCATCCATATCCAGTTTGGCGGCAATATCACCATGATAAGACCTGAATGAATACGGATCCGCTCAATATAGCACCTGTTGAGATAATTTGCAAACCGTTAAATTTGAATTTCATTATTAATAAAATATTCAATTGCTTCGTTTTTCTATAATCTCTACCCGGGGGACAACATTTTTTTCCAGAATGACTATTACTTTTTCAATATTGGGATTTACTTTAAGAGCGACCGTGCAACCTTTAAATCCATGAGCGTCAATTTTCATATTGTAATCGGTGGCTACGGAATTCATACTTTCATCCAGAACACAAGGTAACCATATCCTTGTGGAATCCCGAACCTTTACCTTTTTATCTAAAACTGTCTTTTTAAGATAATATTCCTTTAGCTTTTCAAGGAAACCCCGATTCCGAATATTCTCACTCAGTTGCATGTTCAGATAATTGCATATGGTATCCAGAAATTTCTCTGTGCTTGTATCAACCGGTTTAATCTTGATTTCCGATTTTTCTATTGGCTCCATTGTCGTACCGTCTTTGATTTCGATATAGAAAAAGGAAGCCTGATTATCAGCGTAATTTACCAATGTCTGTAAATAATCATACCATTTGAATTTCGCCGATTTGGTACAATTTTTATGCAACTCGTTATCATAACCGGATAGTATCGCAGGCGCCGGACAGATTATAAAATAGCATGAGTCATATGCAATAAATTGATTGAAAGCGCTTTTGTCGATGAATGGGTAAGTCTGGCATTCGGCGGCAGGTTTATATATACCTCCCATTGTGTCCTTTGATTTATCGGCAATTGTAATATCGTTGTACGAAACCGATGAAAGGTCTTTTTTATCATAGGGAACCTCTTTGGGCGAAATAAAAAGCTGAGGTTTCCTTCGCACTTCCGCGGACTGACCCGATTCATCGTAAAACTCCGCTGAAAAAACACCGGTGCTGTCATAATCAATCCACTTTATAGAATACTTCGGGTCCTGCCTGTAACCAAATGACCTATTGGCACCCGCCATAAGAATAACAAAGGCCGATAAAATATATATTCCATATTTGGTACTATGCGTTTTCATAATTCCTCCCCGAATCTTATCCATCCTGAGTCATGGCAGGTTGAAACCCCTGCAGTTTCGACTATTTTTTTTAAGAATATGCTATTGTGGGACAATATTGTCAATGATAATAATAAATACCACCCGAGTGGTACAATTCGCGAACCGTTATGTTTGGATTTTTAAGCCCTTGAACCTTAATTAATTTTCCCACAGCAAGCTGCGAGAGACCCAATTTTTTCTTGTTGATTCTCCAAAATATTTTGTAGATTTGGATAATGTTATTCGGAGGTATCGAGAATGACGATTCTTATAGTCAATAATGGCTATTCCACAATACTCGCTGGGCTTGGTAAGAATAAACCGTTAATTCAATTAAGCGAGAAGCGAATTACAAAAGCCGTACGGGAAGCTCTGAGAACACAATACGGAACAAATAACGTCAAGGTTTCTTGTTCTGACAGTTTCAATAATGGGCACTGGCATGGGGATTGCCGAATTCTCAGTTTCGATTACCATTATCACATCATGTAGTCATGGCAGACTACAACGCTTGCGGTTTCGACTATTTTTTTATGAATATGCTATTGTAGGATAATCTTGTAAATGATAATAATTAAAATACCCCCGGCAGGACTCGAACCTGCTACCCTCTGCTTAGAAGGCAGATGCTCTAT